>JBATGO010000216.1:0-9393 GCA_049665845.1 Pseudomonadales bacterium
CGCCTCATCCAGTTAAAGATACAGCGCGAGGCGGTGAAAAAAGACAAGGACGAAGCGGCCAAGGCGCAGCTGAAAATTCTGGAAGACGATATTAACGAAGTCGAGCGCGAGTTTGCTGACCTCGAGGAAGTCTGGAAAGCTGAAAAAGCTACCGTACAGGGCGACCAGCAGTTGAAGCAGGAACTGGAGGAAGCGCGCATTGCGCTGGAGGCAGCCGGTCGCAAGGGCGACCTGCAGGCAATGTCGGAACTCCAGTACGGCAAGATACCGGAGCTGGAAAAGCAGATACAGGCGATTATCCAGGGCAGCAAAACTGAAATGAAGCTGTTGCGCAACAGTGTCGGCGATGAAGAGGTTGCCGAAGTGGTATCGCGCTGGACCGGTATCCCGGTCGCGAAAATGCTGGAGGGCGAGAAAGACAAGCTGCTGCGCATGGAAGAGGCGCTGCACAAGCGTGTCATCGGCCAGCACGAAGCAGTGGTCGCAGTATCCGATGCGGTGCGCCGTTCGCGCGCCGGTCTTTCCGATCCCAATCGCCCGAACGGTTCATTCCTGTTTCTCGGGCCAACCGGCGTGGGTAAAACCGAACTGTGCAAGACGCTGGCGAATTTCCTGTTCGACAGCGAACAGGCACTGGTGCGACTGGATATGTCCGAGTTTATGGAGAAGCATTCGGTTGCGCGCATGATCGGCGCACCGCCCGGTTATGTCGGTTACGACGAGGGCGGCTACCTCACCGAGGCGATTCGTCGCAGGCCCTATTCGTTACTCTTGCTCGACGAAATCGAGAAAGCGCATCCGGATGTGTTCAATATCCTGCTGCAGGTACTCGAAGACGGTCGCCTGACCGACAGCCAGGGCCGCACGGTCGATTTCAAGAACACGGTGATCGTAATGACCTCGAACCTCGGTTCGGACGTGATACAGGATCTCGCGCAGGACAAATCCTACGACGCAATTTCTTTCGATAAAGAGTCGGGCGATGAAGATTCTGCGATAACGGGCGGTCGTTACAGGGCGATGAAAGCTGCAGTCATGGAAGTCGTGTCAAAACACTTCAGGCCGGAGTTTATCAACCGTATCGATGAAACCGTGGTATTCCATCCGCTCGGTCGTGGACATATTCGCGGCATCGCCGATATCCAGCTCGGGCTGCTCAAGCAGCGCTTGCAGGAGCGTGAACTACAGCTTGAAATCGGTGCAGAAGCGATGGATACACTGGCCGAAACCGGTTTCGACCCGGTCTATGGTGCGCGCCCGTTAAAACGCGTGATACAGCAGTACCTGGAAAACCCGCTGGCGCAGGAATTGCTGGCCGGCAAATTTGTTGCCGGCGATACGATCCTTGTGCAATGCAGGGAACAGGGCGAGGGGTTTACGTTCTCGAAAAAAGCGCTGCACTAACCGTGCTTGTGCAGCGATTCAAGATAGGGCCCACTGTAGCGGTGGGTCTTTAACAGGTCGGCGACGGTTTCGCCAGCGGCATTGCGGGCATCGATGCTGCCGCCGGCCGCAACAAAAAAGCGCACGAAGTCGTCGAAATCCTCGGCGCGCATCGACTGGTAGGCCTTCAGCAGCTTGTGAAAATCGGCGTTCTCTCCGGCGGGCGGTTGTAAATCCAGGAATTCGCGTATCCGCGCTTCGTCCCAGACCGGGTCGATTACCTTCTCTTTGTCTTTCTTTATTGCCATATAAGTGCCCCTACGCTTGCGCGATGGGCTGCCCGGGGGTGGATTAACAGGTTTTGCCAGCGGCTGATGGTCGCTGGCAGGCCTTGTGGCGCCTTTTGGCGACTTGTCGCGGGGCTCGGGGCGCGCATTATACGCCAGCGTTTGCCGATAAATTCTGTCGAAAAAATAGTCATTTTCGATTTGCTGGAAAGAACAATGGATAACGAAAAATCCAACTTATCAAATAAAAACAATAAGTTAAGAAAGTTGGCCCTCTAATTGCTCAATATTTAAGCAATACTAACAGGGAGAAAGCCAGGGCTTTTCCCAATGCTTGCCGGAATTATCTGCATGTTCAAATCGCTTCGCCGCTTCACTACCGCAATGCTGTTTTCGCTGGCTGCGCTGCATGCACACGCACTGCTCGTATTACCTTTTGAATGCCAGTTCGATTCGTTTAACGAGGCCTGCGTACCCGGCGAGGGACCCAACACCAGCGAACAGGGTGCACTGATAGGCGCGGCGATACTGCAAAAACTGGTAGACGCACAGCCTGAATATGCCGTCGATCTGCTTGCATCCGATTTTATCGAACAGTGGACGGCGGCCTGGGTGACTTTCCCTGTCCCGCAGGTCATCGAGGAGCAAATTGCCCTGCTTGACCCTGACGATTTCAACGCTTGGCTGGAATGGCTCTGTAATGGATTGCATCCCAATGCACCGCTGCAACCCGTTATCGATTTTCAACAGGTACCGGTGCTGGTAGTCAGTTCATTCACGCCCGCTAACGCTTCAGTCGTGCCGCTGCCCGCTTCCATCTGGCTGTTTGCCAGCGCCGTTTTGGGATTGACCATGGGACGCAAGCGCCGGCAGTAAAGCCGCAAATAAAAATAAGACATTGTTCCGGTTGGCCCCGACATAACTTTCCGGGTTTATGTCGGGGCCTATTTTTTCACGCTCGTTTCAAGAGCTTTTTTTGTAACGGTTTTTGCGAAATATTGACTGTGCTAGCGATCCAGCTTTTGCGCCAGGATGCGGTTAACTTCGCCGGGGTTGGCCTGTCCCTTCGACAGTTTCATTACCTGACCCACGAAATAGCCGACAAGCTTCTTGCGCTTGTCGGGCTCTGCCGCGCGGTACTGCGCGACCTGCGTTTCACTGTTCGCAATCACCGCATCAATCATAGCCTCAATCGCACTGCTGTCGCTGACCTGCTTGAGTCCCTGCGTTTCTATAATCGCATCTGCTGCATCACCCGTTGCGCACATGGTCTCGAAAACCTGTTTGGCGATTTTTCCCGAAATGGTCTGGTCGATGATGCGCTCTATCAGCTGGCCCAACGCGGCTGCGCGAACTGGCGAATGCTCGATAGCGAGATCCTGTTTGTTGAGGAAAGCGCTCAAGTCGCCCATCACCCAATTGGCTGCAAGCTTGGCGTCACCGCTGCTCTGCGCGACCTGCTCGAAGTAGTCAGCAAGTGCCCGTGATTCGCACAAGAGCGCTGCATCGTAGGCAGAGAGATTGTACTGTTCGCGAAAGCGGTCGCGCTTCTGGTCGGGCAGTTCCGGCATCCCTGCGCGCAAGGTTTCTATCGTTTTTTCTTCAATAACTACCGGCAGCAGGTCGGGGCAGGGGAAGTAGCGGTAGTCGTTGGCCTCCTCCTTGCTGCGCATGCTGCGTGTTTCATTCTTTTCGCTGTCGTAGAGCCGGGTTTCCTGGGTCACCTTACCACCGTCTTCGAGCAAATCGATCTGCCTGGCCACTTCAACGTTGATCGCTTTTTCGATAAAGCGAAACGAGTTCAGGTTTTTGGTTTCGGTGCGAGTGCCAAGCGTATCGGAGCCCTTCGGGCGCACCGAGACATTGGCATCGCAGCGCAGTGAACCCTGCGACATATCGCCGTCGCAGATACCAAGGTAAGTGACGATGGCATGTATTTTTTTCAGGCAGGCCACGGCTTCTTCCGCCGAGCGCATATCCGGTTCACTAACGATTTCAATCAGCGGCGTGCCGGCACGATTCAGGTCGATGCCGGTCATGCCGTGGAAGTCCTCGTGCAATGATTTGCCCGCATCTTCCTCCAGGTGAGCGTGATGAATGCGCACCTGCCGTGTTTCTGCGCCGCTGTCACCAGTTTCGATTTCGATCATACCGGCGCCGACAACCGGTTCGGCCAGCTGCGTAGTCTGGTAGCCTTTGGGAAGGTCGGGATAGAAATAATTTTTGCGTTCGAATACCGAGCGGCGATTAATCTCGGCGTTGATCGCAAGGCCGAACAGGATCGCGCTGTGAAAAGCCTGCTGGTTGGCCACCGGCAGCGTGCCGGGCAAGGCAAGGTCCACTGCGTTTGCCTGGGTGTTGGGCGGCGCACCGAAAGCGGTGGAACTGCCGCTGAATATCTTGGATTTGGTTGCCAGCTGGACATGTACTTCCAGCCCGATGACAGTTTCCCATTGCATGCCGGTATCGCTCTTCAGTTTGCCGGATTCAATAAGCCAATGTGCGTTGGCTTATTTCGGTTCGTGTGTATCAATAATAAGCAAGCTGCTTTCGCGCAGCTGTTGGCGCCTGCTTCGCCGTGCGCGCGATGCGGACATTTATTCGACCGGGGTGCGCAGGTGCCAGTCGCTAACGCCCTGGAACTGATGCGCTACGCGCAGCAGCGTGCTCTCGTCAAAATATTTACCAATTAACTGCAGGCCCACCGGCATATTGCGAATCATACCGGCCGGAATTGACATGCCGGGCAGGCCCGCAAGGTTGACCGCAATGGTGTAGATATCTTCCAGGTACATCGCAACCGGATCGCTTTGTTTTTCGCCAAAGCGGAATGCGGGCGAGGGCGAAGTCGGGCCTGCGATGATGTCGACTTTTTCGAAGGCGCGGTCGAAATCATCCTTGATCAGGCGCCGCACCTGCTGGGCCTTGCGATAGTAAGCGTCGTAATAGCCTGCCGACAGCGCGTAGGTACCGACAAGAATGCGCCGTTTCACCTCATCACCAAACCCTTCGCTGCGCGTGCGGGTGTACATGTCTTCGAGGTCCTTTGGATTTTCGCAGCGATAACCGTAGCGTACGCCGTCGAAGCGCGAGAGATTGGAGGATGCCTCGGCCGGCGCGATAACGTAATAGGCAGGGACCGACAGCGCCGAATTGGGCAATTCGATGTCCACCAGTTTGGCGCCGAGTTTTTCGAGTTCGGCGAGCGCTGTGCGCACCACGGCAGCCATTTCGCTGTCCAGGCGCGCGTCAAAGTATTCCAGCGGCAGGCCAATGCGCAGGCCGGCAATGCTCGCCGCAAGCCCCTGGCTGAAGTCGGGGCAGGCGATGTTGGCGCTGGTCGAATCGTGCGGATCGTGGCCCGCCATCGCGCCGAGCACAAGTGCGGCATCCTCGGCGCTGCGGGTCATCGGCCCGGCCTGGTCAAGGCTGGACGCGAAGGCAATCATGCCGTAGCGGCTCACGCGGCCGTAGGTGGGCTTTAGCCCGGTAATACCGCACAGCGCCGCGGGTTGGCGAATGGATCCGCCGGTATCGGTGCCGGTTGCAGCCGGTGCAAGCCTGGCCGCTACGGCGGCGGCCGAACCACCAGAGGAGCCGCCCGGTACGGTATCGGTATCCCAGGGATTTTTCACGGCGCCGTAATAGCTGGTTTCATTGGACGAGCCCATTGCGAACTCGTCCATATTGGTTTTGCCCAGTAAAACTGCGCCTGTTTGTGCCATACGCGCCACGACCGTAGCGTTATAAGGCGGCAGGAAGTTGTCGAGCATTTTGCTGCCGCAACTGGTGCGCACGCCCTCGGTACAGAAGATATCCTTTTGCGCAATCGGGATACCGAGCAGTGGCGTTTGTTCGCCCCGCGCGATGCGCAGGTCAGCTGCGTCGGCAGCAGCCAGTGCGTTATCTTCAATCACAGTGATAAAGCTATTGTACTGCCGGTCGAGTGTGTCGATACGCGCCAGGAAGTGTGCGGTGAGTTCGCGCGAGCTGAAGGATTTTTTATCCAGCCCTTCGCGCATCTCCCGCAGCGAAAGCTGGTGCAGAGACTGGGTGTTTGACATCGTCAGTGCCTTGCGTGGAAACAGGATGTTTGGTGTCAGGCCGCGGCGATGTAAAAGCATCGCATGACGTAGCCAGTGCTTTATTCGATGACTTTGGGTACCAGGAACAGGCCGTCTTCTGCCGCTGGTGCGCCCGCCATCAGCGCATCGCGCGCAGCCAGCTTGTCAGACGGCTCGTCGACCGCGTCGGCACGCAGCAATTGCACCGCGTCCAGCGAATTGGCCATTGGCTCGACACCGCTGGTATCGACCTGCTGCATCTGGTCGACCATATCGAGAATCGAGGTGATGCGTGACGTGATATGGTCGATTTCACTGTCGTGCAGACGAATGCGTGCCAGTCTGGCAGTCGCGGCGATCTGTTCTCTGGAAATACTCATCTTGTTTGCTTTGGTTGAGTGCGCCGGGGTTGAGTGTGCTCGCTTACGTCGGTCTTGCCAGTCGGTAAAGCGTTTTTACGGCAAATGCGCGGGATGTTTACGCTGGTATCGAACAGTTGCTGCCGACGATGCTGCCGGATTGCCAAAAACACATCCCGATTGATCGCGTCGATATGACATTCAAGCGCAGATCTGTGAAAACGGGTAAAAGCACTAAGTTAACACATTTCAGTCTTGCCCTGAATCCCCGCCGTTGATAGAGTTCGCCGCACGATCGGCGGACCAAGCTGCGTTCTGCGAATCGCGCCCCGGCTGGATGACCTCCGGCCTTTGCGCGCGCAAGTCGAGGTTGTTTAGCCCGTTATCGCTGCGCCGCCCAAACCGGGCCGGCTCCACTTGCGACTGATTGGTTTGCGCCAAGGGTTAATGCGTCGATGCAACTGCTGAAAAATATTCGCGGCCTCTTTTCCAATGATCTCTCCATCGACCTCGGTACCGCCAACACGCTGATTTACGTGCGCGACCAGGGCATTGTGCTCGACGAACCCTCAGTGGTTGCCATCCGTATCCAGAATGGCCAGAAAACAATCGCTGCGGTCGGCGCAGAAGCGAAACGTATGCTGGGGCGCACGCCGGGCAATATCGTCGCCATCAGGCCTTTGAAAGACGGCGTCATTGCCGACTTCCAGGTTACTGAAAAAATGCTCCAGCATTTTATTTCGAGAGTACACAAAAACAGTTTTATCCGGCCCAGCCCGCGCGTTTTGATCTGTGTGCCCTGCAACTCAACCCAGGTCGAGCGCAAGGCGATCCGCGAATCGGCGCTTAGCGCTGGCGCGCGCGAGGTGCGGCTGATAGAGGAACCGATGGCAGCGGCGATTGGCGCGGGTTTGCCGGTTGAAGAAGCAACCGGTTCGATGGTGGTCGATATCGGTGGCGGCACCACCGAAATCGCGATTCTCTCGCTCAACGGTGTTGTTTACTCCGATTCGGTACGCACTGGCGGAGATCGTTTCGACGAAGCCATTGTCAGCTACGTAAGGCGCAACTACGGCAGCCTGATCGGCGATTCCACTGCCGAGCGCATCAAGCATGAAATAGGCACCGCCATCAGCGGCGGCGAGTTGCGCGAAATCGACGTGCGCGGGCGCAACCTGGCCGAAGGTGTACCACGCTCCTTTACCATGAACAGCGACGAAGTGATGGAAGCGCTGCAGGATGCATTGTCTGCGATCATCCAGGGCGTCAAGGGCGCGCTGGAACAGGCGCCGCCGGAACTGGCCTCCGATATTGCCCAGTCCGGTATCGTGCTCACCGGCGGTGGCGCATTGCTGCGCGGTATCGACAGGCTGCTGGCGCAGGAAACCGGCTTGCCGGTTGTGGTAGCCGAGGACCCGCTGACTTGCGTGGCGCGTGGCGGTGGCAAGGCGCTTGAATTAATGGACCAGTACAATATCGACTTTCTTGCCTCGGAATAAGCGCCGCGCCTGAAGCACCGGCGGTTCGTACCTTCCAGGCATCAGGCACTGCCTGGGCGCGGACAGGATAACCCTATCAAACCGATTTTTGGCAAAGCGCCCGCAGCTGGCGCGCGTCTCGTCCTGCTGGTGCTCCTTGCGCTGGCGATCGTGATCGCCGATGTAAAAACATCCGCACTGAGCGGTGTGCGCGAAATAGGCGCCAGTCTGGCGGCGCCGTTTTACTCTTTGAGCCGCCAGCCCGGCGAAGCGCTGTCCGGAATCCGCACCTATTTTTCCTCGCGCGAGCATCTGCTTGGCGAAAACGAGCGCCTGCACAGCGAAGCGCGGGTTTTGCGCGGCAAGCTGCAAAAACTGGTTTCGCTAACGGCCGAAAATGTTCGGCTCAAGGAATTGCTGAGCTCGACCACGGTGGTCGAGGACAGCGTGCTGGTCGCCGAAACGACCAGTGTTTCGCCCAGCCCTCTGCAGCACAAGATTACGATCGACAAGGGGGCTCGCGATGGGGTTTACATAGGCCAGGCAGTCATTGATGCCTACGGGCTGGTCGGGCAGGTAGTCGAGGTTTACCAGGCCAGCGCCAGCGTGATCCAGATCAGCGATGCGCGCCATGCGATTCCGGTGCAGGTCAATCGCAACGGCGTGCGGGGCATCGCAGAAGGTACCGGCCGGGTTGACATGTTGCTGCTGCCTAACATGGTCGAGACCACCGATATCAAGGCGGGTGACTTGCTGGTAAGTTCAGGCCTCGGGCAGCGCTTCCCGGTAGGCTACCCGGTCGGCGTGGTCGAGTCGGTCGAGTCAGACCCCGGCGAAGCATTTTTGAGGATTGTGGTCAGGCCCAGTGCAAAGCTTGATCGCGGGCGCTACGTGCTGCTGGTATTTGCCGGCAAGAGCGAAGGCAGCGAAGCTGCGGGAGCGCGCCGTTAATGCAAGCCGGTTTGCATCGGGATTACGCGCAAAGTGGCGGCGACGGGGCCGACTTTTCCTGGGGGTTGCTTTGTGCAAGTTCGCTGCTGGCACTGTTCGCCTCGGTCTGGCCGCTACCAGTCTGGGCGGTGTGGATTCGCCCCGAGTTCATGGCGTTGCTGGTCGCCTACTGGGTAATGGTCGCGCCGTTTCGGGTCGGTATGGTTTACGCCTTCCTGATGGGACTGTTTCTCGACCTGCTCACCGCGGCACCGCTCGGCCAGCAGGCGTTGGGCCTTACCGTTATCGCGTACCTGGTTTTTGTCATACACCAGCGTATTCGCATGTTTTCACTGCTGCAGCAGGCGCTGTTACTGTTTGCATTTACCAGTATCTACCAGGTGATCAAATTCTGGATTTACGGTTTGAGTGGCGGTGCCTACGCAAGCTTTGCGATGTTGCTGCCGGCGTTGTCCAGCGCGGTTTGCTGGCCCTTTGTGCGCCTGCTGCTTGATAGATTACGTCACTAGTACTGCGCGACCTTAAATTCGCAAGCGCAGCAGCGCAGATCGTGCAATGCAGCCATTTGTTAAACTGCCGCGAGTGCGCAGCCTGCGCACTCGCGGCTGGCAATATTGCCGACGTGATGCAGGATTGAATCCGGATTTATGACCAGACTTTACCTTGCTTCCGCTTCGCCAAGACGCGCCGCGCTGCTGGCGCAGATAGGCGTCCCATTCGAGCGCGTAGTGCCCGACGTTGATGAATCAATACTGCCGGGCGAGCTGCCTGCAGCCTGTGTCTGCCGCCTGGCGCGCGCGAAAGCCATCGCTGGCCAGCGCCTGGCCGTCGCACAAGCATCCGGTCCGACACCCTGCACACTGGGTGCCGA
>JBATGO010000217.1:0-1707 GCA_049665845.1 Pseudomonadales bacterium
CAACGTCAACGACCTGGCGCTGATCCACGTGCAGGACGCCGCGCATGCCTAGCAGGCTGCTGAAAAAGTCGCTCCTGGAGGCTAACTTGGGTCGGCCCCTGGGGAGTGGCGATGCGCGGATCAGACAGTCAGGCGGGGTCGATGTTCAGTTACGTGTCTCTGGAGGCGCGTGTTCCGCGAGATCATCCGCTTCGATTGATGCGGCGGATGGTGGATGAGGCGTTGGAGGGGCTGTCGCCACGCTTTGAAGCGATCTACGCGAAGCGCCTCGGTCGCCCGTCGATCCCTCCGGAGCGACTGCTGCGAGCTTTGCTTCTGCAGGTGCTGTACTCGATCCGGAGCGAGCGGCAGTTGATGGAGCAGTTGGACTACAACCTGCTGTATCGATGGTTCGTTGGCCTTGGAATGGACGATGGGGTGTGGGCACCGACGGTGTTCACGAAGAATCGCGATCGCCTGTTCGCTGGGGGAATCCACGAGTCGTTCTTTTCCGCGGTGCTTTCGCAGGCGGAGCACAAACAAGTTCTGTCGAGTGAGCACTTCAGCGTCGATGGCACGCTGATCGAGGCGTGGGCGAGTCAGAAGAGCTTTGCGCGCAAAGGTGATCGAGCGCGCTCGGACGACGACGACCCTGGCAATCCGACGGTGCGGTTTCACGGGGAGCGTCGGAGCAACCAGACGCACGCTTCGACGACGGATCCGGACGCGCGACTGGCGGGACGCCGTGGCAAGGAGTCCAAGCTAGCGTATCAGGGGCACGTGCTGACGGAGAATCGCAATGGCCTGGTGGTGCAAGCACGACTGACGCAGGCGACCGGGTTCGCGGAACGAGATGCGGCTTTGGAGATGGTGGCAGCGATTCCAGGACGCCACCGTGCAACGTTGGCGGCGGATCGAGGCTATGACACTCGAGGCTTCGTCGCGTCCGTGCGTTCCTTCGGTGTGACGCCGCATGTGGCCCAGAACACGACGAACCGGCGCAGCGCGATCGACGGTCGGACGACGCGGCACGCCAGCTATGCGGCGAGTCAGCGTGTACGCAAACGTGTCGAGGAAGTTTTTGGCTGGATGAAGACCGTCGGCCTGATGCGCAAGACCCGACACCGCGGAGTGGAGCGAGTCCGCTGGACATTCGTGTTCACCGCGGCCGCGTACAACCTGGTACGTCTGAGGAATCTGGAGATGGCCCGATGACGGGCCGGAGCGCGGCGCCGAGGGCGGGAGCCACCCCCGCCGGGCGTTTCGGAGCCAACCAAGAGCGCTGCGGCGTTCAACCGAACCACGCGGAGCACGTCCGGCGGGGGTGGTTCCCGACCGACTCGACTACCTCGCCCGTCGAACGCGCTTTTTCAGCAGCCTGCTAGCAGGGCCTCGGTACACCCGGTCCCGGACGCTCAGTCCAGGACGATCACGCTGCGCGCCACTTCGCCGGCCTTCATCTTGTCGAAGCAGGTGTTGACCTCGTCGAGCTTCATGCGCGCCGAGATCATCTCGTCGAGCTTCAAGCGGCCGTCCATGTAGAAGTCGACGAAACGCGGCATGTCGATGCGAAAGCGGTTCGATCCCATCATGGAGCCGACGATCGTCTTCCCCGAAAGGACGATGTCCAGACCGCTGAACTCGACGTTCACGCCCAGCGGAACCACGCCGACGAGCACGGCCTTGCCGCCCTTGCGGATCATGCCGACCGCCTGCGACGTCGTCGCC
>JBATGO010000218.1:0-9775 GCA_049665845.1 Pseudomonadales bacterium
GGTTGGGTGTCTTCAGGAGCTCGACCTCGGTGCGCTGCACCAGGTCGCCTATGTAATAAATATTTTCTGCCTTCAGGCAGTTTGCCGAACGCACTGTGAGTTCAAGGTCGTCGACCGGGCGTAACAATACCGGATCAATCTCCTCTTCCTGTTTGGTCGGCTCCAGTTCTTTCTCGCCTTCGAGGTCGACGAAGACCGCCAGCTGTTGCTGCAGGATGGTCGCGGCACGACGGATCGCCTCTTCGCTATCGAGCGTGCCGTTCGTCTCAAGGTCGATAATCAATTTATCAAGGTCGGTGCGCTGCTCAACGCGCGCACTGTCCACCTTGTAGGACACCCTGCGCACCGGGCTGTAGGATGCGTCGAGCTGCAGACGACCAATGGCCTTGGTTTCTTCTTCATCGGTATGGCGCGAATCGACCGGCTGGTAGCCGCGGCCCGTGGTTACCGTCAGCTTCATCGACAATTTACCACTGTCGTTCAGGTGCGCGAGAACCTGGTCGGGGTTTTTAATTTCAACTTCGTGATCGAGCTGGATATCTGCTGCGGTAACGACGCAGGGGCCCTGCTTCTCGAGCGTCAGTACTGCCGATTCACGATCGTGTAAAACTACCGCTACGCCTTTAAGGTTTAGCAAAATCTCGATGACATCTTCCTGCGCACCTTCGATCGCACTGTACTCGTGCAACACACCATCGATTTCCACTTCGCTGATCGCAGCCCCTGGCATTGATGACAGCAGGATCCTGCGCAGGGCATTACCCAGTGTATGACCAAAACCACGCTCCAGCGGCTCCAGGGTAATCTCGGCCCGGGTGCTGCTGTGCTCTTTGACATCAATTAAACGGGGGGTGAGAAAATCGCTGCCTGCACTTAGCATATTGTTACCTTCAATTGATTAACTGTTCGTTGGCCCGGGCGCGTGCCAACGTATCCCCAGTCGACCGTCCTGGCCATGCCAGCCACACTCCCTGCGGCTGCAAACCCAATACTTCCGAAATTGCCTGGCGGCTACTTCGAGTAGAGCTCAACAATAAGACTTTCGTTGATCTCCGAGGGCAAGTCGGCGCGCTCGGGCGCAGACTTGAACGTCGCTTTGAAATTGCCTTCGTCGACCTCGATCCAGTCGACGCGACCGCGCTGTGCAGCAAGAGACATTGCTGACTGGATACGCAGCTGCTTTTTCGCTTTTTCGCGCAATGAAACAACGTCGCCTTCCTGCACCTGGTAGGAAGCAATATTGACGACCTTGCCGTTAACCATCACCGAGCTGTGCGAAACCAGCTGGCGGGACTCGGCGCGGGTAGAACCGAAACCGATGCGATAAACGACGTTATCGAGCCGGCCCTCGAGCAATTGCAACAGGTTCTCGCCGGTCGCTCCTTTTCCGCTCGCGGCTTTTTTGTAGTAATTGCGAAACTGTTTTTCGAGAATGCCGTACATGCGGCGGACCTTTTGTTTCTCACGCAGCTGTACGCCGTAATCGGATAGGCGGCCGCGGCGGGCGCCGTGCATGCCCGGTGCTGATTCAGCGCGACACTTGCTGTCGAGCGCGCGTACGCCGCTTTTCAGGAACAGGTCAGTTCCCTCGCGACGCGCTAGTTTACAAGTGGGGCCAAGATATCTCGCCATGTTTTCAAATCCTGCCTATTGCGTTGCCTGCGCCTGATGCTGCCTGCAACACCCAATGTGTTTGTCGTTGCATTGCGCACCTGCCGTACTTCGCGCTTGCTGTATTTTGTGTTCGCTGCGTGACTTAGCTGCCTGACCAGGACGCCCGGTTCGCTCGATTAAACCCTGCGACGCTTTGGTGGCCGGCAGCCATTGTGCGGGATCGGCGTCACGTCGGTAATACTGTTAATGTTGTAACCACAACTGTTCAGCGCCCTGACCGCAGATTCCCTGCCAGGCCCCGGACCCTTTACCTGTACATCTAGGTTTTGCAGGCCATAATCTTTTGCAGCAGTACCAGCGCGTTCCGACGCCACCTGCGCGGCAAACGGGGTGCTTTTGCGCGAGCCACGGAATCCTGAACCTCCCGAGGTCGCCCAGGCGAGTGTATTACCCTGGCGATCGGTGATCGTGATAATCGTGTTGTTAAAGGACGCGTGGATATGCGCGATGCCATCTGCGACCTGTTTCCTGACTTTTTTGCGCCCGCTCTGGGCTGCTGGCTTGGCCATGTGCTGTTCTTACCTTGCGTTTATCTTCGCGTTTGGATTAGGGACTACTTCCTGATCGGCTTGCGCGGGCCCTTGCGGGTACGTGCGTTGGTCTTGGTACGCTGGCCACGCAGCGGCAGGCCCTTGCGATGACGCAGCCCGCGGTAGCAGCCAAGGTCAAGCAAGCGCTTGATGTTCATTGATATTTCCCGTCGCAGGTCGCCCTCGACAGAAAGCTTGCCAACTTCGCTTCGCAGCTGGTCGACCTCACCCTCGGACAATGAACTGATTTTGCTTGCGGGGTCGATCCCCACTGCATCACAAAGCTTCAGGGCTGTAGTTTTACCAACGCCAAAAATATACGTCAGCGATACCGCCGCATGCTTGTGATCCGGAATGTTTACACCGGCGATACGCGCCATGCCTGATCTCCGCTAATCTACTGTTTTTACACGCATTTTTGCATGCAAAGAGGAGGAAAATCCCTCCCCGAATTGGCCAGCGGAAGCCCCGCGAACGCAAAAAAGCGCGCAAGAATACCCGTTGGCCGTTGAAAAATCAATCGCCCAAAATGCCGATTACCCACTCAGCCCTGGCGCTGCTTGTGCCGCGGCTCAGCGCTGCAGATCACCCGCACCGCACCCTTGCGGCGAATGATTTTGCAGTTGCGACAGACCTTTTTGACTGATGCCCTGACTTTCATAATTACTCCCAATCCGGCAGTTGCCTGCCACCTTCAATAATCGGCCATGCAAACCCGCTGCCTGTTACTTTGGCGCCAAACCGCTGCCACCAAAATTCTTCAGGTTCGCCTTTTTCATCACCGAGTCGTACTGGTGCGACATCAGGTGTGACTGGACCTGAGCCATAAAATCCATCACCACGACGACCACAATCAACAGCGAGGTGCCGCCAAGGTAGAAAGGCACATTAGCGGTTACCTGCAGGAACTGCGGCAACAAACAGATGGCCGCCATGTACATCGAACCAAACATGGTCAGGCGCGTCAGCACACCGTCGATGTAGTCGGCCGACTGCTTGCCCGGACGGATACCGGGAATAAACGCGCCCTGCCTTTTCAGGTTTTCTGCCACGTCGTCAGGGTTGAACATCAACGCTGTAGAAAAGAAGCAAAAGAACACGATAAAAATCGTGAACAACAAGATGTTCAATGGTTGCCCGGGACTGATATACAGCGCGACGTCCTGCAACCATTCCGAACCACCACCCGACTGCCCGAACCACTGCGCGATTGAGGCCGGAAACAACAAAATACTCGATGCGAAAATAGCTGGAATGACACCAGCCATGTTCACTTTCAGCGGCAGGTGGCTACTCTGCGCAGCGAACACTTTACGACCCTGCTGACGCTTGGCGTAATTCACCGTGATCCGGCGCTGCCCACGCTCAATAATAACGATGAAAAATATCAGCGCAAAAGCCAGCACCAGTACACCGCCGAGCAACAACCAGTTCATTTCACCTGTGCGTGCCTGCTCCAGCGACTGGCCCACAGCAGCGGGCAGTCCCGCGACGATACCGGCAAAAATCAGCATACTGATACCGTTGCCGATGCCACGCTCGGTTACCTGCTCACCGAGCCACATCATGAAGACCGCGCCAGTCACAAGCGATACCACCGCGGGCAGGAAAAACCCGTATCCCTGCACGTAGCTAAGGCCCTGGTTCGCCAACCCTGTGGACATGCCGGCTGCCTGTATCAGCGCCAGCAACACCGTGAGGTAACGCGTGTACTGCGTAATCTTGCGGCGCCCTGCTTCGCCCTCTTTCTTCAACTGGTCCAGCGTTGCACTGACCGAGCCCATCAACTGCATAATGATCGAGGCAGAGATATACGGCATGATGCCTAGCGCCAGAATGCTCATGCGTTCCAGCGCGCCACCCGAGAACATGTTGAACATGTCGAGAATGGTGCCCTGGTTCTGGTTAAACAGGTCGGCCAGCCGATCCGGATTAATCCCCGGAACCGGTATATGGGTGCCTACGCGATAAATAAATATAGCCAGCAACACGAAACGAATGCGCGCCCAAAGCTCGCTCAAACCCGTGTTCATGTTCGGTGACAAACCCGGTTTTTTCGCCATTAATGGCTCCCCCGGTCTGCGCCGCTGCCCGCGCTGTTAATCATCACTAGCTTTCGACACTACCGCCAGCCGCTTCAATCGCTGCCCGCGCACCCTTGGAAACGGCCAGCCCCTTGATGGTAACGGCGCGCTGCACATCTCCCTGCAAAAATACCTTCGCCTGCAAAATATGCTGCCCGATCAGGCCAGCCGCCTTCAGCGCGGTGATATCAACCATATTGCCTTCAATCTTGTGCAATTCACCCGAGCGAACCTGGTCGCTGAAGCGGCCAATGCGCGACGTAAAACCGTACTTTGGCAGGCGCTTTTGCAGCGGCATTTGACCACCCTCGAAACCTGGCCGAACGGTACCGCCTGAACGAGCCTTTTGGCCCTTGTGGCCGCGGCCGCAGGTTTTGCCCAGGCCGCTGCCAATACCGCGACCAACGCGCTTGGCCGCCTTTTTATGCCCCGCTGCAGGGCCAATTGTGTTTAACCGCATTTGATCGCTCATTTCTAAGGCCTGGTTCTATGTCTGTCGGATTCGTTCAGCTTCGTTCGGGTGTTAGCAGCGCCCTGCGAGCGCGGACGGTGTCTTTATGCCTTGCGGCTAGTCGACAACACTTACCATGTAATAAACCGCGTTGATCATGCCACGAGTCGACGGTGTGTCTTCGACCTCGACAACATGGCCAATGCGACGCAGGCCGAGCCCACGCAGGGAAGACTGGTGCGCCTTGACTCGCCCCGCACTGCTGCGAATTTGCTTAACCTTAATCATTTTCTTTGCGGACATCACACGCTCCAAACAAGCCTTTTCGTCGCTGGCCCGGTCAATTACGGGCACTTCACTTCGTTTCTGCGTTTGACTGGCTGTACAGTCAACGCGCTGTATTCACTGCTTTGTCTAATGCCTTGGGCGAGGTCTATTACCTTACGCAGGTCACGCACTCAACTCGCCAAGCGATTTGCCGCGCTTGGCAGCAATCTGGTCGGGCGAGCGCATGTTGGCAAGACCCTTGATAGTGGCGCGCACCACGTTTACGGGATTAGTCGAGCCATAACACTTTGCCAGCACATTGTGCACGCCAGCCACTTCCAGCACTGCACGCATTGCACCACCGGCAATAACCCCGGTACCTTCAGACGCGGGCTGCATATATACCTTCGATGCACCGTGGTTCGCCTTGACCGGGTACTGCAACGTGCCCTCTTTGAGGTCGACGTTGATCATGTTGCGCCTGGCCGATTCCATCGCTTTCTGGATTGCAACCGGCACTTCACGCGCCTTGCCACGTCCAAAACCTACACGGCCTTTGCCGTCGCCCACCACAGTCAAGGCGGTAAAGCCAAAGATGCGACCGCCCTTGACCACCTTGGCGACACGATTGACCTGGACCAGCTTTTCCTGCAGGCCTTCTTCGTTATCTTTGCTGTTGTCGTGAAAAGCCATATATCTATCCTAAAATTCCAGTCCAGCTTCGCGCGCCGCGTCGGCCAGTGCCTTGACGCGCCCGTGATACTTGTAGCCGCCACGATCAAACGCAACCGTAGAAATACCAGCAGCTTTTGCGCGCTCTGCTATCAGCGAACCCACAGCTTTGGCAGCGTCGATGTTACCGGTCGCGCCGCTGCGCAAGGTCTTATCCAGCGTTGAGGCAGACGCCAGCACGCGATCGCCATCGGCTGACAATACCTGTGCATACATGTGCCGCGGGGTACGGTTGACGCTGAGCCGCGTATAGCCCAACTCTCTTACCCTGGCTCGACCACGCCGCGCCCTGCGCAGCCTGGCTGTTTTTTTCTCGCTCATGTCGCCCTCTTACATTCGGCAATGCGCGTAAGCACCGCCACAAACAATCCTGCCAAGACACACCGACAATGCGGTGCAGTCGTTCCTTTGCTTCGCTACTTTTGCTGCGCTATTTTTTCTTAGCTTCCTTACGGCGCACATGCTCATCGGCATAGCGCACGCCTTTTCCTTTGTAAGGCTCCGGCGGCCTGAACGAGCGTATTTCCGCCGCGACCTGGCCGACCTGCTGCTTGTCGATACCATTCAGCACGATTTCGGTTTGGGTCGGCGTTTCTGCGGTAACGCCATCTGGCAATTGGTAATCCACCGGATGCGAAAAGCCCAGGGTCAGGTTCACCGTTTTACCTGTGGCTTTGACCCTGTAGCCAACACCGTTTAACAACAGCTTGCGCTCAAAGCCCTGGCTCACACCGACCACCATGTTATTGACCAGTGCCCGCATGGTGCCGGACATCGCTTTCGAATGCTTGCTCGAATGCTTCGCAGCAAATGACACGACGCCGTCTTCAATCCTGACTTCGACGTTATCATTGGCGGGCATTTGCAGCTTGCCCTTGCTGCCCTTCACAGAAATCTGCCCGCCTTCCAGTTTCAGTTCCACGCCCGAAGGCAGCGTAACGGGATATTTTGCTATTCGAGACATAACGCTAAACTCTGTTTCCTGCTTTCTGTTGACCCGCTATCTGTTGAACCGCTATCTGTTGAACCGGCTCTTGTCGGGAATATCGCCGACCCGGTCGCAGGGTGCACTAGAACACCGTACAAATTACCTCGCCGCCGACGCCCGCTGCACGCGCCTGGGCTGCAGTCATAACGCCCCTGTTGGTCGATACAATCGCCACACCCAGACCGCCGCGAACGGTCGGTAAATCTTCCTTCCCCGCATAAGCACGCAACCCGGGGCGGCTGGTACGATGGATCTCCTCGATAACCGGCTTGCCATCAAAATACTTGAGCTCAAGGGTAAGCTCGCTCTTGCCCTTGTTATCGGCCACATCCACTGCACCGATGTAGCCCTCTTGCTTCAGCACATTGGCAATCGCCACCTTGGTTTTCGACGAGGGCATGGTGACTGATACTTTTTCCGCCATCTGGCCGTTGCGAATTCTCGCCAACATATCGGCTATAGGGTCTTGCATACTCATAAGCTGTATCTCTTACTGACTGCAACCTGACGGCGACTTACGCTCGGACTGGTTACAAACAAAAACATGTCCTACCAACTGGCCTTGACCAGACCGGGCACCAGCCCCTGCATCGCCGCTTCACGCAATTTATTTCTGCACAAACCGAATTTGCGATACACCCCGTGCGGGCGCCCCGTAATCTGGCAACGACGCTGCCTGCGGACATAGCTGGCGTTGCGCGGCTGCTTTTGCAGCGCGATTTGCGCGTCCCAGCGCTCTTCGTCGGAGCTTTCAGGATTCGCGATGATCGCTTTCAGCGCAGCCCGCTTGGTTGCGTATTTTGCGACTATTTTGGCGCGTTTCTTTTCGCGCTCGATCATTGAGGTTTTTGCCATCTGGTTTCTCTAAGTTTTGATTTTGATCTTGATGTTAATCGCGATCCGGCCCTTGGCCGTGCTTACACTGTTTACCTGTTTAGCTACGGAACGGGAAGTTAAATGCCCTCAACAACGCACGGCCATGATCGTCGTTCGCAGCTGATGTCGATATGGCAATGTCCAGCCCGCGAACCTTGTCGATTTTGTCGTACTCTATTTCCGGAAAAATAATTTGCTCAGTGACGCCCATCGAATAGTTACCGCGGCCATCAAACGCTTTCGGGCTCAGGCCGCGAAAGTCCCGAATCCGCGGGATCGCTATAGAGATCAGGCGATCGAGGAATTCGTACATGCGCTCGCCGCGCAATGTCACCTTGCAACCGATAGGCCAGCCCTCGCGAACCTTGAATCCTGCGATCGATTTTCTCGCCCGCGTGATCACAACCTTCTGGCCAGCTATCTGCTCGAGATTGCTGACCGCATTCTCGAGAATTTTCTTGTCGCCAAGCGCTTCTCCCACACCCATGTTAAGCGTGATCTTGGTGACGCGAGGAACTGCCATTGCGTTGTCGAGGCCCAGCTCCTGTTTCAGCTTGGCAGCGACTTCTGTTTTGTAAAACTCTTTCAACCTGGCCATTTTTGTTGCCCTGATACTTGGTAGCAATCTGTATTACAGATCCACCGGCTCGTTGGTGGATTTAAAAAAGCGCACTTTCTTATCGCCTTCGGCACGAATACCCACACGATCAGCCTTGTTCGTTTTCGGGTTATAGATCGCCACATTTGATATTTGCAACGCAGCTTCCTTTTCGACAATACCACCGGCAACGCCACCCTGCGGATTGGGCTTGGTGTGCCGCTTGATCATATTGACACCACTGACCAGCACTTTGCTGTCGCCAACCAGCGCCTGTACCTTGCCGCGCTTGCCCTTGTCCTTGCCGGCGATGACGATAACCTCGTCTTCACTCTTGATCTTTTTCATAACTGCTTCGTCTTCCGCGTATCGCTTGCCACCTGTAGCCTGCTTTACACCACAGGCGATCTTTCGATCCGTTCCAGGTAATTTTTTAAAGTACTTCCGGGGCCAACGAGATAATTTTCATAAAGCGCTCACCGCGCAACTCGCGTGTAACCGGTCCGAAGATACGTGTACCGATAGGCGCCAGCGCCTGGTTGAGCAGTACCGCTGCATTATCGTCAAACTTGATCAGCGAACCATCGCTGCGGCGCACACCTCTTTTGGTGCGAACCACCACCGCGTTCATTACCTGGCCTTTTTTGACCTTGCCGCGCGGAATCGCTTCCTTCACGGTGACCTTGATGATATCGCCCACTCCTGCGTAGCGTCGGTGCGAACCGCCGAGCACCTTGATACACATAACCCGGCGTGCGCCGCTGTTATCTGCAACATCCAAATAGCTCTGTGTCTGTATCATGGTCCCAACTCCAAATCGGCAGGCTTACGCCCTGTCGATACGATACTTCAAAAAGTACGGACTGCCTGCAATCCGGGCTTCAAATAAGAACGCGCTCTACTCAACAAACCGTATTGCAAAGCAACACCGTTCTGGCACGCGTTCACACCTCAACTGCTTTTTCGACAATTTCCTGCAGTATCCAGGTTTTGGTTTTTGACAGTGGGCGCGATTCACTTATCGCGACAATGTCGCCCATCTTGCACTCATTCTTTTCATCATGCGCGTGCAACTTGGTCGAGCGCGTCATGTACTTGCCGTAAAGCGCGTGCTTGACCCTTCGCTCAACCAGCACGGTGATGGTTTTATCCATCTTGTCGCTGACGACCTTGCCGGTGATTCGGCGAACCAGTTTCTGTTGTTCAGCCATACCTATGCCTTATTTAGCCTGTTCGCGCAGCACGGTTTTCACGCGCGCGATATCTCTTTGTGTTTGCTTGAGCAAATGCGACTGGCTCAACTGCCCGGTAGCTTTACGCGTGCGCAACCTGAAGTTCTCTTCAAGCAACTTGTTCAGTGCCGCGCCCAATTCTTCGCTCGACTTGTTTCTTAAATCGCTGGCTTTCATTTACATCACCGTGCGCTTAACAAAAGTTGTTGGCAGTGGCAGCTTGGCTGCTGCGAGTGCAAACGCTTCGCGCGCCAGCGTCTCGGATACCCCTTCCACTTCGTACAGCACCTTGCCCGGAAGCACCTGCGCCACCCAATACTCCACATTACCCTTGCCTTTACCC
>JBATGO010000219.1:0-4038 GCA_049665845.1 Pseudomonadales bacterium
GGGGCGAGTGTGCTCGATCAGGAACACCAGTTCATGGCCGATACCTTTGGCCGCTTCGCAATAGACGTAGTTGACCCGCTGGCCGAGCACATCCACCGCAACGATGCCGATATCCCTGACGAAATTATTGAGCCGCTGAAAGAGATGGGTGTATTCGGTCTTTCGATTCCGGAACAGTACGGCGGCCTGCAACCCGATGACCGCGAAGACAACATGGGTATGATCGTGGTTACCGAAGCGCTGTCGCGCGGCTCGCTTGGCGCCGCCGGCTCATTGATTACGCGCCCGGAAATTCTCGGCAAAACGCTGCTCGCGGGTGGCACCGATGCCCAGAAACAGCACTGGCTGCCGAAACTTGCCAGCGGCGAAGTCTTTAACGCGATTGCCGTAACCGAACCCGATTATGGTTCCGACGTAGCCGGCATCAAGTTGCCCGCAAAAAAAGTCGACGGTGGCTGGTCGCTGACCGGTGCCAAGACCTGGTGTACCTTTTGCGGCAAGGCCAACGTGATGCTGGTGCTGGCGCGCACCAACCCGGACCCGGCAGCTGGCCACCGTGGCCTGAGTGTGTTCCTGGTAGAGAAACCTTCCTATCCCGGCCACGAATTTGAATTTCGCCAGGACAACGGCGGATTTATGCGCGGCAAGGCAATCCCTACCATCGGCTACCGTGGCATGCACAGCTTCGAAGTGTATTTCGAAGACTTTTTCGTACCCGACGCCAACCTGCTCGGCGGTGAGGCAGGCCTCGACAAGGGCTTTTACCATGTAATGAAAGGTTTCAGCGGCGGGCGCATCCAGACCGCTGCACGCGCTGTGGGCCTTATGCAAACCGCGTTCGAAAAAGCCCTGGCCTACGCTAATGACCGCAAGGTATTCGGCAGCCCCATCGGCGATTACCAACTCACCCGCGTGAAGCTGGCGCGCATGGGCATGCTGTTGCAGGTGAGTCGGCAATTTACCTACGCCGTGGGTCGCCTGCTCGACAAGGGCGAAGGCCAGATGGAAGCCAGCCTGGTGAAAATTTTAACCTGCAACATTGCCGAATGGGTGACCCGCGAAGCGCTGCAGATTCACGGCGGCATGGGCTATGCCGAAGAAACTGCTGTGAGCCGCTATTTCGTCGATGCCCGCGTGTTGTCGATTTTTGAAGGCGCAGAAGAAACCCTGGCACTAAAAGTGATTGCACGCAACCTTATAGAGAATGCCGCCTAGCGCGGTTTGCTGTTCAGGAGCGCACTACCAAGCCAGCGCACTACCAAGCCAGCGCGCTACCCTACCAGCTGGTAACACGCAACCGCGACCAAGGATTCAAGCCATGCCTGTGAGTTTCAAACCCGTCGAGCAAAGCGAACTCGCGCCAACAACGCCGGTACAGCTCGAACGCGCAAGGCACCCGCACTACGGTCGCTATCTCGAGGAGTTCGTACCCGGCCAGGTATTCCAGCACCCGCGCGGCATTACTATCGACCGCGGCATGGCAAAAGCTTTCGCAACGACTTTCATGCAGGGTAACCCGCTCTACCTGAACGAGGAATTTGCCCGGGCGCACGGTTTTACAAGCACACCGCTGTGCCCGCAAATGGTCTTCAACCTGGTGCTGAGCCTTGGCGTGCAAAACGATTCGGAAAAAGCCATTGCCAACCTCGGCTATTACAATGCGCAGTTTCTGCGCCCGGTTTATCCTGGCGATACGCTGCGCAGCTTGAGCAAGGTGATCGACCGCCAGGAGCGCGGCGCCGACAAGCCCGGCATCGCCACTATTCTTACCCTGGGCCTGAACCAGCGCGACGAGGTGGTCCTGCAGTACAAGCGAAAAATTATGGTGGCGTACCGCGGCGAGCGCCCGCCGACCATACCCGCACAAAACACCAACGCCGCTTTTCCATGGCAGGATGAGCCTGCTATCGAATTGCCAGCGCCGCCAGGTACATACCCCGCTGCGCTAACGGGTAACACCACTTATTTCGAAGATTTCAGCGCCGGCGATATTATTGTCCACGCCAACGGCCGCACCATCACCGACGAACACGTAAACTGGACTTACGGCGTAGGCAACACTCACCCGCTGCACTACGACCGTATTTATTCAACCTCACAAAAAGGCGCGATGAGCGGCGAGCCCATCGTTTACGGCGGGCTGGTATTTGCCTGGCTCGACGGCATTGCCAGCCGCGACCTCACCGAAAACTGCCTGTGGGAGATCGGCTTTAGCGAGGGCTACCACACGCAACCGGCGTTTCGCAACGACACGGTCGCCGCGCTCAGCCGCGTACTCGAGCGCCGCGACGGCCCCGAGGGCCTGCCCGCGGGCATAATTACGGTACAATTCATTGGCGTGAAAAACATCACCGCGAGCGATGCGCTGGCCGAGTACGGCAGCGAGCTTTTTATCAAGGAAGGCGACAAGCGCAAACTGGGCAAGGAAAAAATCGCCGCGAAAATTTTTGAAATCGAACGCCAGTTACTGGTCAAACGTCGCCCCGGTTAAAGCCCAGCCAGCAGGCAAAGCGCGCAAAAGCGAGAGTGTAATACCGTGAGCAAAACCAAAGACCGCCCCTGGCTGCTGCGCACCTATTCCGGTCACAGCTCTGCACGCGCTTCCAACGAGCTCTACCGCGCCAACCTCGCCAAGGGCCAGACCGGCCTTTCGGTAGCTTTCGATCTTCCCACGCAAACCGGTTACGACCCCGACCATCCGCTGGCGCGCGGCGAAGTCGGTAAGGTGGGTGTGCCGGTTTCTCACCTTGACGACATGGACGTGCTGTTCGACCAGTTGCCGCTCGAGCAGATGAACACCTCGATGACCATCAACGCAGTAGCTGCTTGGATGCTGGCGCTGTACATTGCCCTGGCCGAGCGCCGCGGTGTCGATCCTGCCAAGTTATCCGGCACCACACAAAACGACATCATCAAGGAATACCTCAGCCGCGGCACGCATATTTTTCCGCCCGGCCCCAGCCTGCGTTTGATCGTCGACACGATCAACTACTCCGTACCCAACGTGCCGAAATGGAACCCGACCAATATCTGCAGCTATCACCTGCAGGAAGCGGGTGCAACGCCGGTGCAGGAACTGGCCTACGCGCTCAGCACCGCGACCATGGTATTGGATGCAGTAAGGGAAAGCGGCCAGATACCGGAAAAGGATTTCCCGAATGTGGTCGGTCGCCTGAGCTTTTTCGTCAATGCAGGTATTCGTTTTATAGAAGAGTGCTGCAAGATGCGTGCATTCACGCAAATGTGGGACGACATCACGCAATCGCGCTACGGCGTCGCGGACGAAAAGCAGCGCCGCTTCCGCTACGGTGTGCAGGTCAATTCGCTGGGCCTCACCGAGCAGCAACCGGAAAACAATGTACAGCGCATCGTGCTGGAAATGCTCGCGGTGGTCCTGAGCAAGGACGCGCGTGCACGCGCGGTGCAATTGCCCGCGTGGAACGAAGCGCTGGGCTTGCCGAGGCCCTGGGACCAGCAGTGGTCGCTGCGCATCCAGCAGGTGATGGCCTATGAAACCGACCTGCTCGAATACGGCGATATCCTGGACGGCTCACCAGTGATTGCGGCAAAAGTGCAGGAACTTGTAGACGGTGCCAACGAGGAAATCGCGCGCGTTGCCGAACAGGGCGGCGTGCTCGCCTGCATCGAAAGCGGCTATATGAAACAGGCGCTGGTAAAAAGCCACGCCGAACGGCTGCGCGCCATCGAGCGCGGCGAGCTGCCGATTATTGGCGTAAACAAATACACCGAAACCGCCGAATCGCCATTAACCACCAGCGGCGATGGCGGCATCATGAAAGTCGACAGCGCGGTAGAACAGCAACACATCGATGCACTGAACGCTTACCGGGCACAACGCGACAACAAAAAAGCCGCTGCAGCGATCGCGCAACTCAAACAGGTTGCCGGCGGCAGCGACAATATCATGCCCGCCTCGATTGCCTGCGCACATTCAGGCGTCACCACTGGCGAATGGGCCGGCGCCTTGCGTGAGGTGTTTGGTGAATACCGCGCGCCCACCGGAATCGATATCAGCGG
>JBATGO010000220.1:0-8621 GCA_049665845.1 Pseudomonadales bacterium
GTCGCGGCTCAAGGCTTTACGAGTTGACCAACTGGCGCGCCAAACCTGCACTCTATTTTGGCGGCAAGTTTCGCATTATCGATTTCCCGCTATCAAACTGTATCAATTCCGGCATTCGTAAAGTTGGCGTACTAACCCAATACAAGGCCCATTCGCTGATACGCCATCTCGTCAACGGATGGAGCCATTTCAAGCAGGAGCTCGGCGAGTTCGTGGACATATTGCCGGCCTCGCAACGCCAATCCCAGGAGTGGTACCAGGGTACGGCCGATGCCATTTACCAGAACCTTGATATTATTCGCGCGGTCGCGCCAAAGTACGTCATTATTCTGTCGGGCGACCATATCTACCGCATGGACTATGGCGCGATGCTGGTGAGCCATGTGGAAAGCGGCGCCGATATGACTGTCTCCTGTCTTGAAGTCCCGGTGGAAGAAGCCGCCAACGCCTTTGGAGTAATGGGAGTCGATGAAACCGGCCGGGTTATAGGCTTTGAGGAAAAGCCGGCGCACCCCACGCCGCTGCCTGACAACCCGGCGTTGACGCTGGCCTCGATGGGCAATTATATTTTTAATACGGAGTTTTTGTTCGAGCAACTAACTAGAGACGCGCTGGATAAAAAATCTGCGCACGATTTTGGCAACAATATCATTCCATCAATTATCGATAAATACCGTATCTACGCCTATCCCTTTCGGGATCTGAAGACGGGTGAGAGAGCCTACTGGCGTGATGTGGGTACACTCGATTCCTTCTGGGAAGCCAATATGGAATTGGTAGAGCCTGTACCCGCACTCAACCTCTATGATCCCGAGTGGCCAATATGGACTTACCAGTCGCAGTATCCACCAGCCAAATTCGTGTTCGATGAAGATGGACGACGCGGCATGGCGGTAGACTCGACTGTCTCGGGCGGATGTATAGTTTCAGGTGCAGTCGTAAAAAAATCGTTGTTGTACTCAAACGTACATATCGACGATTGCAGCACCATTGACAGTTCAATCGTCCTGCCCGACGTCAGGATAGGCAAGCGTTGCAAGATAAGTAAAGCGATCATCGATCGCAAATGCGTCGTACCGGACGATATGGAAATCGGGATTGATCATGCCAAAGACCGTGCGCAAGGGTTTCGCGTCACCGATAGAGGCGTGGTGCTTGTAACCCGCGGTATGCTGGGGCAGCCTGAGGGTTATGCATAAGCCTCAGGGTTACTCATAAAGATAGCGCATAACCTGTTTGGGACAACACTCGCGAAAAATACTTGGCTGAAGAGGTTGGGAAGTTTTGGAAATAAAGACTGTCGTAACAAAACCGATTGAAGGCCAGCGCCCGGGCACTTCGGGCCTGCGCAAATCCGTCGATACATTCCGGCAACCGGGTTACCTGGAAAATTTCGTGCAGGCAATTTTCGACACCATTGGGCCCTGTGATGGCAAGGCACTGGTGCTCGGTGGCGACGGCAGGTTTTATAATGCCGAAGCGATCCAGATAATTGCCAGGCTTGCCGCCGGTAACAAACTGGCGAAGCTCTATATTGCCAAAGACGGCATTCTTTCAACGCCGGCCGCGTCGCACTATATTCGCAAGCATAAACTGCGTGGCGGCATAATTCTCTCGGCGAGCCATAATCCCGGCGGCCCTGCCGGCGACTTTGGTATCAAATTCAACGACCGTAACGGTGGCCCGGCGGCAGAAAAAATTACCGAGGCGATTTATACGCGCACAACAGAAATAGATCGCTATTTCACAGTAGAGAGCGATGCGCTTGAGCTCGCTATTGAAGGTGCACAGCGCGTGGGCGCAATGCAGGTCGAGATCATTGATGCGGTTGAAGAATTCGCCAACCTGATGCAGCGGCTTTTTGATTTTGAAAAAATCGCCGACCTGTTCGCGCAGCAAAAATTCCGCATGTGCTTTGACGCAATGCATGCAGTAACCGGACCTTACGCCCGCGAAATTTTTGAAAACAGGCTGGGGGCGCCGGAAGGGACTGTATTCAATGCCATACCGCTTGAAGATTTCGGTGGCGGACATCCGGATCCCAACCAGCTGCATGCGGCGGAACTGATTGCGAAGCTCAATGGCGACGACCCGCTGGATTTTGGCGCTGCGTCCGATGGCGATGGCGACCGGAATATGGTGCACGGCAAGGGCTTCTACCTCAACCCCTGCGACAGTCTTGCGATACTGGCAGCCAATCTGGATGTTTTGCCCGGTTATCCGCATGGCGCCGTTGGCATTGCGCGTTCGATGCCAACCAGTCGCGCGGCCGACCGCGTCGCAAAAGCACTGGGTATTGAATGCTACGAGACGCCAACCGGCTGGAAATTTTTTGGCAACCTGCTCGACAGCGACAGGATCACGATTTGTGGCGAGGAAAGTTTTGGCACCGGTTCCAACCACGTGCGCGAAAAGGATGGTCTCTGGGCGGTACTTGCCTGGCTGAACCTGATTGCGGTTCGCCAGCAGCCACTGTGCGCGATCGTGCGCGAACACTGGCAGCAATTCGGCCGCGATTATTTTATGCGCTGGGATTACGAAGGCCTGGATGCAGAAAAAGCGCAGGCTGTTTACCAGCACGTGCGCGAGCAGTTACCGGGCCTGGCTGGCGCGACTTTCGGTGATTCTACAGTTGCAGCAGCCGATGAATTTTCCTACCGCGATCCGGTCGACGACAGTGTATCGGCACAGCAGGGCCTGCGGATAAATTTTGCTGGTGGTGCAAATGATGGAGCGCGCATCGTTGTGCGACTCTCGGGTACCGGCACATCGGGCGCGACGCTGCGCGTATACTTCGATCGCTACGAGAGCGATCCGGCGAAGCTACAGCAGATGCCGCGACGCGCGCTGGCCGGCCTGGCAATAATCGCCGAAGAAATTATTGGTATGCAACGCGATTTGCAAAGATCCGAACCCGACCTTGTAACCTAGTACGACAAGCCACCTAGCGCGAAGATCAATTGCGATGAATATCCTGATGGTAGCGGCAGAAAACGACGCACTGCCCGGCGGCAAGATTGGCGGTATCGGCGATGTGCTGCGCGATATCCCCCAGGCGCTGGCGAGGCTGGGTCACCATGTCGATGTTGTGACGCCGGGCTATGGGGTCTTTTCAAAATTGCCTGGTGCCGAACACGCAGCGGATGTCCCGGTATACTTCGCCGGTTTTCCACAATTGGTTGAAATTTATCGGCTGTCTGCGCAAAAAGTCCAGGACAACGTCACACTTTGGGCGCTGTAACATCCGCTTTTCAGCAGCTGCGGTGCGGGCAAAATATATTGCGACGATGGCCCGATGCGGCCGTTTGCAACCGATGCCAGTAAATTTGCGCTGTTTTCGGCGGCGGTGTGCAAGGCAGTATGCGCCGGACACTTTCCAGCGCTGGACGTCATTCATTTACACGATTGGCACGCTGCACTGGTTGCGTTACTACGCGAGCACGACACGCAGTTCGCGGCTTTGAAAAATATTCGCACTGTTTTCACTGTGCACAACCTTGCATTGCAGGGTGTACGTCCGTTGCAGGGGGATGAATCTTCGCCGGCTTCGTGGTTCAGGCAGTTGGCGCTTTCCGATAGTCGTATCGTCGATCCCGGTGCGACCAACTGTATTAATCCGATGCGCGTCGGCATCAATCTCAGTGACGCCGTGCACGTGGTATCGCCGGGTTATGCGCGCGAAGTCATCAGGCCGCAGTCTGCGAGCAACGGTTTTGCCAGTGGTGAAGGTTTACACGAAGACCTCGCACGTGCACGGGACGAAGGTCGTCTGCACGGCATCCTGAATGGCTGTGATTACAGCGCTGAGGTACCGGCCAGGCGCAGTGCACAGGACTTGCTCGAATTATGTGCGTGCGAGCTCGAGATTTTTTTGGCACGCGACGTGGTGGCAAACAGTGCGCACATTCTGGCCTGGCGGCGTATCGAAGCACTTGCTGCGCGTTGTGACAACGCAGCGCCAATGCTGGTTACTTCAATCGGCAGGCTGACTGCACAAAAAATGCAATTGCTGCAGCATGCCATGAGCGATGGGCGCTCTGCACTTGATCACCTGCTGGAGCGCCTCGGCGATGCGGGTATCCTGATTTTGCTGGGTAGCGGTGACCCCGTTTATGAAGCCTTCCTGCGTAAATGTGCTGCGCGAGCGCGCAACCTGGTCTACCTGCAGGGTTATTCTGACACGCTCGTCGACGATCTCTATGCAAGTGGCGACCTGTTCCTGATGCCCAGTCTTTACGAGCCCTGCGGCATTAGCCAGATGCTGGCTATGCGTGCCGGGCAGCCCTGCCTTGTACACAGCGTTGGCGGGCTGGCAGACACCGTTCAGGATGCCAAAAACGGCTTCGCATTTTCAGGCGCGGATATTGCCGACAGCGCCGCAGCGATGCTGGACCGGTTCGATGCAGTGGTACAGTTGCGCAGTAACGAAGCAGCGAAATGGAAAAAAATCGCCAGTGCAGCGCAGAAATCGCGCTTCACCTGGGAGAGTGCCGCAGAAAGCTACCTCGATCTGCTGTATGCACCTGCAGGGCGCATGCAGTAAACTGACCCTGCGCTATTTTCCTAACTGGGCCCGGCTTCTTGTACTGGATCTGGATCAGTATTGCATTCCTTTGCGGGTTTCTTGCCCGTCAAATCGGCCTGCCACCGCTAGTCGGCTACCTCTTTGCGGGTTTTGGCCTGCAACTGGCCGGCGTTAAGCCTGATCCTTCGCTGGATACCCTCGGCGATATCGGCATCAGCCTGTTGTTGTTTACGATCGGCCTGAAATTGCGCCTGGGCAACCTGCGCAAAGCTGAAGTTTTTGGCGCTGCCAGCGCGCATATGCTGACCATCGTACTACTCACCACAGCCAACTGTTTTTTCCTCGGCGCACTGGGCATGTTTTACTTTGCCGATATCAGCCTCGCCGCTGCGGTGCTGGTGGGATTCGCGGTCAGCTTCAGCAGCACCGTCATCGCGGTAAAAGTGCTTGAGGAAAATGGCGAGATGCGCACCCGCCACGGGCAGGTCGCGATCGGTATTTTAATTGTGCAGGACATTGCTGCAGTTGCTTTTGTAACCCTCGTATCGGACACGCATTTTGGCTGGCAGCTCGCGGGGCTGTTGTTGCTGCCGCTGTTTGTCCCGCTGCTGGGCTCGCTGCTCTCGCGTAGCGGGCACGGCGAGCTGCTGCCATTGTCAGGTATCTGTATTGCCCTTATCGGCGGCGTCTTTTTCGAATGGATGGGGCTCAAGGCGCACCTCGGTGCGCTGGTATTCGGCTTGTTGTTGAGCCGCCATGCGCAGGCCGTCGAACTGTCCCGGTCCCTGCTGCATTTCAAGGACCTGTTCCTGATCGGGTTTTTCCTGTCGGTCGGTTTTGTTGCCTTGCCTAACTTGCAGATGCTTGCGGTGGCACTGGTTATGGCGCTCGCACTGCCGTTCAAGGCCATCCTGTTTTATTTCTGGTTACTGTTATTCCGCATGCGCGCACGCAGCGCGTTCCTGGCCGCGCTGGCACTGGCCAACTACAGCGAATTTGGCTTGATCGTTGCGGCGCTCAGTGTCAAACAGGGTTTGCTTGATGAAGACTGGCTGGTGATTATCGCACTAAGTGTGGCGCTGTCTTTTATTTTCTCCAGTGCGCTGAACGCCTGGTCGAACAATCTGTATGAGTATTGGCAGGGGTTTTTAAAACGCTTCGAACGCAGTAATGCGTTGCTGGAAGATGCCGTTGCGTACCCGGGAGATGTGGAGGTCCTGGTGGTTGGCATGGGTCGGGTAGGTGGCGGCGCTTACGACACCTTGCGCGAAGAGTGGGGTAACACGGTGTATGGTATGGATGTGGAATCAAGCCGCGCAGCGGAACAGGCCGAACGCGGGCGCCGGGTAATCTGTGGCGACGCGGAGGATCCCGATTTCTGGCCGCGGTTGAATTTGCACAGGCTTCGCGTGGTGATGTTCTCGCTGCCTAACTACAAGGATACGCTGCAGGCTGTAGCGCAGTTAAAACGCGCTGGTTTTACCGGCAAAACGGCCAGTATCTCGCGCTACGAAGACGAAAAAGAGAAACTGCTGGAAGGCGGTGTCGATGAAGTTCACAATTTCTACGCAGAAGCGGGCGCCGGTTTTGCCGAGCAATGCAGGGATCTGCTCGGCAAGCCTGTAGCTGCGCGAGCTTCCGGGAATTGAATGCCCGGCAGCGGTTGACCCGCTGCATAGCCAGTGATTAGATTGGCGTAACGCGGCATACGCCAATAACCAACACGCGACAGGCGAGCGGCTCTGTTGCCACGGAGTAATAAACCATGCTTGGACTCATGATGCAGCAGGAGTTGATGATCAGCGACCTGCTTGGCCACGCCGAAACAGCGCATCCGGCGCGAGAGATTTACTCACGCGAAGCCGATGGCAGTGAACACCGCTACACCTGGGCAGAATGCGCGGCGCGCGCACGGCAACTCGCCAATGCACTGCTCGATGCCGGCGTGAAACCGGGCGATCGCGTTGCCACTATCGCATGGAACACCTACCGGCATATCGAAATCTATTATGCCGTGTCCGGTATTGGCGCGATCGTGCACACGATTAATCCGCGGCTGGATCCGAAGCAGGTTGCCTGGATGATCGAGCACGCCGAGGACCAGCACGTGCTGTTCGACACCACTTTCGCGCCTATCGTCGGCGCAGTGCGCGGACAATGCGGCAGCGTGAAAAGCTGGATTGCGCTGTGCGATGCCGCCCGCTTGCCGGGTGACGTTGGCGAACTGGTCGCCTATGAAGACTTTATTGGCGCACATTCAAACCAGCTGGACTGGCCACGTTTTGACGAAAATACTGCCTGTACGCTCTGTTATACATCCGGTACCACGGGCAACCCGAAAGGCGTGCTGTATTCGCACCGTTCAACAGTGCTGCATGCCTGGTGCGGTGTTGCGAAGGATACGCTCGGCATCGGCGCGGTTGATTCGGTGCTCGCCGTTGTACCGATGTTCCATGTCAGTGCCTGGGGTCTGGTGTATGCTGCGGCGATGGTTGGCGCCAAGCTGGTGATGCCGGGGCCGAATCTCGACGGCGAAAATCTTGCCACCATGATCAACCAGGAAAAGGTCAGCCTGATGGCGGGCGTGCCCACCGTATGGCTTGGTGTGTTGCAGTTCTGCCGCGCCAACGCGGTGAAATTGCCAAGCGTGCAGGGCGCGATCGTTGGTGGCTCCGCGCTGCCTGCATCGCTGCTGCGGGCTTACGAAGAGGAACTCGGCATTCCCATGCGCCAGGCCTGGGGCATGACCGAAACCAGTCCGATTGGCGTGGTCAATGCGCCACTGCCGGAGCACGCTGCGCTAGCCGAGGATGAGCGCACAACAGTGAAGCTGCTGGCGGGCCGTCGTGTCTTCGGTGTGCAAATGCGTATTGTCGATGATGCAGGTGAGCCATTACCTGAAGATGGCAAAACCTCCGGGCACCTGCAGGTTCGCGGCCCCTGGGTTGCGTCCGGCTATTTCAAGGTCGCCGGTAGCGATGCCTTCACTGGCGACGGCTGGTTCAGCACTGGCGACGTTGCGGCGCTGCGCCCTGATGGCTATATGGAAATCACCGACCGCTCCAAGGATGTGATCAAGTCCGGCGGCGAGTGGGTGAGTTCCATCGATGTCGAAAACGCTGCCTGCGATCATCCCGATGTCGCGATGGCTGCGTGCATCGGTGTGCCGCACCCCAAGTGGGACGAGCGACCATTCCTTATAGTGCAGCCGGTGCCTGGCAAGCAACCGCCCAAAGCGGAGGTCTTCGCCTGCATAGCAGCGAAGTGCGCGAAGTGGTGGGTGCCGGAAGACATGGTCTATGAAGAGGCGCTGCCGATAGGGCCTACCGGGAAGATTCTCAAGCGTGAGCTGAAAGAGAAATACAATCCGCAGTAGCCGCTGCGAAACCTGGCGCAACACTAATTTAAACCGACATCGTTCAAGCAACCGATCTCAGGCAACAAACAATGCCGCTACTCAATCCAAAGCAATTTGCCCAGACCTATCCCGACCAGGCAACCCGCGAGGTCATGCTCAAGACCATCGATTTTTTTGAAGCGATGGGGCTGGCGAAGATCAAGGCCGATTACGAAAGCAGGCGCTGGTATACAGAATTCCTTGAATTCAACCGCCGCGAGAAAATATTCGCCACCGTACTGACGCCTGCAGGCCTGGGCGAGGACGCCCGCTGGGACAGTTCGCGTATTACCGATTTTGCCGAGTTGCTGGGATTCTATGGCCTGACCTACTGGTATTGTTTCCAGGTTTCTGCGCTTGGGCTTGGCCCGATTTTTCTCGGTGACAACCAGGGCCTGAAAGTGAAAGCCGCTCAGCTGCTGCGTGAGGGAGAGATATTTGCCTTCGGACTATCTGAAAAAGAACATGGCGCCGATATCTACGCCTCGGAGATGCGGCTGGTTCCGCAGCCCGATGGCAGCTATCTCGCGCGCGGCGAAAAATACTATATTGGCAACGGCAACAAGGCTGCCATGGTTTCTACCTTCGGTAAAATAGAGGGCAGCGACGAATACGTATTTTTTGTTGTCGATTCGCAGCACGAAAATTACGAGTGCGTAAAAAATGTGATCAATAACCAGGACTACGTCGCGCATTTTC
>JBATGO010000221.1:0-4202 GCA_049665845.1 Pseudomonadales bacterium
CTCGGTTGCTTCAAGGTGGCCGGCAAGGCCTTCATGTTCAAGATGGTCTCGCCGCTGGATTTGATCGAGGAAGTGGTTGCACTGGCCGACGAAGCGCGTAAAAACGGTTTACTCGCGCTGGAGGGCAAGGAGGTCAGCGACGATTTTTTGCAATCGGGTATCCAGTTGCTGGTTGACGGGCACGATGCCGAGGTGGTCAAGCAGTTGCTCACCAAGGACATGATGGAAACTGTCAAGCGTCACGATGTCGGCGCAGCGATCTGGAAGCAGATGGGCGACGTGGCGCCCGCGATGGGCATGGTAGGGACGCTGATCGGTCTGGTGGCGATGCTGTCAAACATGTCTGATCCGGCTTCGATCGGCCCCGCGATGGCGGTAGCGTTGCTGACCACATTGTACGGCGCGATGCTGGCAAACATGGTGGCGATACCGATCTCCGACAAGGTCAAGCTGCGCAAGGACGAGGAGGGCCGTATCAAGTCCATGGTGATTGATGCGATCATGGGTATCCAGGCTGGCCAGAATCCCCGCATTATCGACTCTATCCTGCGCAATTACCTGCCCTCGAGCAAACGCGCCGACAATAACGACGAGTAGCGCAGGCGCAATTCCAACCCATGGCCGACGAAGAGCACGATTGCAATTGCCCGCCACCGGGGCTGCCCGCTTACATGGGCACCTTCGCCGACCTGATGGCGTTGTTGATGTGTTTTTTCGTCCTGCTGCTGTCGTTTGCCGAAATGGACGTGCTTAAATTCAAGCGCCTGGCCGGTTCGCTGAAAGCTGCTTTCGGCGTCCAGCGCGAGGTCACGGCTAACGAAATTCCCATGGGGACGAGTATTATCGCGCAGGAATTCAGCCCCGGCAGGCCGGAGCCAACCCCCATCAATAACGTAATGCAACGTACGTCGGACGAAGAGCAGCGCAACCTGCAGGTGCAGTGCACGCCAGACCAGCTCACCGAACTGGAAAGTATTACTGAAGAAGCCAATAGCGGTGAATCGAAGTTTGTCGAGCAGCTCGCCGAGCTGATCGAAGAGACGCGCGCCGACGCGGTGAGCCTGGCCAATGCGCTGGCCAGGCAGATTGTCGATGGTGAGGTGGAAATAGAAACCCAGGGCCGCAAAATTACCGTGCGGATCAAGGAAAAGGGATCCTTCGCTTCAGGTTCGGACCAGCTCGAGGGCGGTTTTGACAAGGTCCTGCACGATGTGCGCGACGTGTTGGCAGGTATGAAGGGCCAGGTCCTGGTGCAGGGACACACTGATAACATTGCGATCAGTACGACGCGATTTCGCTCCAACTGGGAGCTGTCGGCAGCGCGCGCGGTAACGGTTGCGGAAGCGTTGCTCAGCGAGGACGTACTGGATCCTAAACGCGTCCAGGTCAGCGGTTTCAGTTACACGCGCCCGCTGGTCGACAACAGCAGCGCAGAGAATCGCGCGCTCAATCGCCGGGTGGAAATAGTAGTGAACCAGGACCAGGATGCGCGTGTGGAACGAGGGCTGGAAAACCTGCGCGAGCAAAGCCCGCAGCGTGCGCGCGAAGTTGATGTAACGCTGACACCGCGCTTTAATATCCAGCCGGAAGAAATATTCTAGAGCTGCGCTGGCTTGCTGATGTCTCGACGGAGTGCGTTGCGGTGCAGGCAGCTGCATAGCTTGCCATGACCGTCCGGCGGCATGGACGCCGCCGGCGAGCGTACACGGATGTATTTACAGCGTGTCATGGCAAGCTATGCAGCTGTCTGCTACCGCCAACAGTCTCATCCCAATTGCAGCAAGCCAGCGCAGCATTGAATTGTTGAGATTGTGCAGTACGCTCAGCTGGAACGCCAGCGCGGGTTTCGTTAAAGATTGTGCCGCATAAACTCAAGCCGCATGGCGTCCAGCAATTGGTGCATCAGCGCGTTGGCGCGCGTGAATCGCGCGTGGTCATCTAGCAAGCTGTCGCGCGATTGCACCCACGCCGAAGGCGCCGCCAGTTCGCCCGCACAGGCCTCCGCCACGCGCTCGGCGGTGTTCCTGTCAAACTCAAGGTGAAACTGCAGGCCAACCACACGCTCACCGACAGCGAAAGCCTGGTTGTCGCAGGCCGCCGAACGGTACAGGTGCCTGGCGCCCGCGGGAATATCGAAAGTGTCGCCATGCCAGTGCAGCGCTTCAAATTTATCCGGCAGGGCCGCGTCGATCCAGTTGTTGGCAGCCTCGGCGTCGGTAATTTTTTCGACATGGAACCAGCCAATTTCGCGCTCGCGATGTGTTCGAACGCTGGCTCCGAGCTCCGCTGCAATCAGTTGCGCGCCCAGGCATACGCCGAGCATGAATTTATGCGAAGCCAGCCAGTCGCGAATAAAGGCTTTTTCCCGTGTCATCCACTCCAGCGAGTCATTGACCCCCATCGGGCCGCCCATAATAATGCAGCAGTCGAAGTCAGCGGGATCGGGGTAATCTGTGTCGGTTGCGCAGCAATGATGCGTGACGGGATGGCCGTGACTGTCGGCCCAGGCCTTGATGGCGGCTGGTCCTTCAAAGGGTACGTGCTGTAACACCAGGAGTTTCATGGTTTAAGTATAGGTGGCGGTGCGTATCGCTCCAATTGCCCGGAAAAAAACTGTGCACAAAGACGATCCAGACACGGACGACGAAGCCGGCAGCTTTAGCGAGCTCGTGCCGGGTGTGCGCCCGCTCAAGCGCGCCAACAAAGTGAGCCTGCCGAGAAAACCCGGTCTCGATCCCGAACGGGCAGCGAGTCGCAAGCAGCGTGCAGAAGGCCTGATGCAAGCGGGTGACGATGCATACCACGCCGACACCTTTGTCTCTGATGAATATGTCGAAATGGTCAAGCCGGATGCGTTGATTGAGTATAAGCGTCCGGGCGTACAGGAGGGCGTATACCGCAAATTGCGCCTTGGCAAATACCCGTTGCAGGCGCGTCTCGACCTGCACAGAAAAACAGTGAAGGAGGCGCGCCACGAGCTGTTTGCGTTTATTCGCGAATGTGGTGAACACGATTTACGCTGCCTGCTCGTACTGCATGGCAAGGGTGATCGAAACGTCACGCGCCCCGCGGTGCTTAAGAGCTACACAGCAAAGTGGCTACAGGAGATTCCTGACGTACTGGCCTTCCACAGCGCACAGCCCGGCCACGGGGGCGTTGGAGCAGTTTACGTTTTGCTGCGCAAAAGTGAGCGCATGAAAGGATTGACTCGCGAACAGCACGGCGGCCGGCGCTAGGCGGCCAGGCTGCAAGATAAGCGCAATACAAAATCCAGGACGGCCGGTTTCAGAACGGCCGGGTTTCAGAAAGGCAGTGTACTGCCTGCGTACTTTTCCTTGCTCGCCTGTTTTTCCAGGCTCGCGAAGGTATTGAAGGGCGAGTTCAGTACAAGGCGGTTGAGCAGCCAGCCCGGTATCGCACCGTTCGGGTCCATATGAATTTCGAATACGGCATGCACGCGGCCGTCTGCGGTCGGTGTGAACTGCCAGATCGCGCGCGCCTGCGCTATCCGCACGATGCCTTTACTGGCATCGATGCGGCCCGGTATTGCTTTGCTTTGCATTTCGACGCGATCGCCCTCGCGCGTCCATTTAACATGGGCGAGTACTTCGCGGTCTTTTACCGGCCAGGGCATATCGTTTAGCGTATAAATATAGGCCTCACGTGGCGTTACCTGTTCCTGTACGAATGACTTTGCACAGAGGTCTGCCCACTCGATGCAGGCTTCTGCATCGTTGATGACTGCGACGAGTCGTGCAACGGTCGAATCCAGGATGGTCTCGCCGCGAACTGCGTGATACTTGGAGCCCTCAATTTTTTTTGTCCAGGTGTGCACGCCATTTTTTTCATCTCTGGGTCGCCAGTCCTCGTTTGCCGCTGCATGTGACAGGTCGAGTGCCATAATGCCTGCGAGCAGGACAATCACGGCGAAGGTTTGCGCGAAAAAGTTCGCGTTCAGTGCTGGCATCGGGTAATTCCTCCAGGGTTTTAATAGCTGCTGTTTTCTTCTCGTACAGGTTGTGCAGGCTGCGGCAATACCCGAACGCATGGTTAAAAGACGGTAATCCCGTGCTTGAGCAGCAGCTTGGGCAGTACTGCATCCAGCTCGACGAGGTCCGCTGCCGACACTTCGTAAAACGGCAGCTTTCGTGCCTTGTAAAATTCGAGCCGCGCGCGCTGCGCTTTCAAGGCCGCGCCTGCGT
>JBATGO010000222.1:0-2108 GCA_049665845.1 Pseudomonadales bacterium
GTAGAGGTCGTACATATGGGTGATGTCGTGCCAGGCCGCGCCGAGCCGTTGCGCGCCTGATATCTCAAGGCCGAGCGCTTGCAGCGATGCCAGGTTGAACTGGCTGACCAGCGATGCGGCCGCGATATAAGTTGCGAGCACAGCGAGTATCCACGCCAATACTTTTTTCGACATAATCCGTACCATGGAGAATGCAACCACAGCGTGCCTGAAGGCTGCCCGCGCATTCGTGTAAACTGCGACTTTATGATGCGTATCCAGGTATTGTAACCACGGCGTGCTGCCTGACCAATGCAAACTTTTTCGATGCCGGAGCAAGCCATGCGAATTTATAGATTACTGATCCTGCTGGGCAGTCTGTGCACTGGCGCTGCGCTGGCACAGGCCTACAAGATTGAGACCGTTGCCAGCGGCCTCAATCATCCCTGGAGCATCGCTTTCCTGCCCGAAGGGGGCTATCTCGTGGCAATGCGCGCTGGTGAATTGCGCGCTATCGGCAACGACGGTGAAGTTGGCCCTGCCTTCAAAAACACGCCGTCAACATTTTTTGCCGGGCAAGGCGGCTATTTCGACGTGCTGCTCGACCGCGATTACAAGGCCAACAAAACCTTGTACCTGTCATTTGCGCACGGCAATGCGAAAGCGAATGCAACCCGCGTAGTGCGTGCTGGAGTTGGCGACAACGCGCTCGAAAATGTGACAGAAATTTTTAGCGTAACGCCTGCCAAGGATACCAGTGCGCATTACGGCGGCCGATTGCTGCAGATGCAGGACGGCAGCCTGCTGCTGACGTCGGGAGATGGTTTCCAGTACCGCGAAGCAGCGCAGGACCGCTTCAGCCAGCTCGGCAAGCTGCTGCGTTTCAACCCCGATGGCAGCCTGCCGCCCGACAACCCCTACAGCGACGGCCAGGCCGGGGACCCTGCGGTCTGGTCTTACGGCCACCGCAATCCGCAGGGACTGGCCCGCGATGCGGGCAGCGGCAAAATCTACCTGCACGAACACGGTCCGCGCGGCGGTGATGAAATCAATGCCATTGAAGCCGGCGCGAACTACGGCTGGCCCGCTGTGACCCACGGCATCAACTACTCGGGCGCGCTCATTTCACCTTTTACCTCGGCACCGGGGATGCAGGATCCCATGCACTACTGGGTGCCGAGCATCGCACCGTCAGGCTTCACAATCTATCGTGGCGACGCTTTTCCCGACTGGCAGGGTAATTTCTTTGTCGGCGCACTGGTCGATCGCGAAGTTCGCATGCTCTCGCCTGTGAAGGATGGAAAAATGTCCGAGCGCGCGATATTCAGCGAAATAGACCAGCGTATCAGGGACGTGCGCGAAGGGCCGGGCGGTTACCTGTATATACTCACCGACGGTGAACGCGGTGCATTGCTGCGAATAGTACCCGCGGCAAAATAAGCTGTGCGTCAGAACAGCAACAGCGCCGCACGCACTACCAGTGCGACCAGTAACAGGGAAGTGAGTAAAAACACCAGGAAGCGCACTTCGATCTTGTTCCACAATGCCTGCACAAGGCTGTGCAGCACGCGGCCCCCAACGTAGCCCCAGGCAAGCAGCAGGTTAGCGCCACTGCCCTCTCCCAGCAGTGCCAGCACAAGGCAAACTGCGTAGAAAAGCGTCGGCTGTTCGAGCAGGTGATTGTAGTTGTCCGCTTTCCAGCGAACGCGTGCCGGCAGCTGCGCCATCTGCGTGCCCTTCGGAAGTTCCGGGTCCAGTTTGATTTTCAGTTTCGCGACCGCAGGCAAACGCGTCGCGTACATCCAGAAAAACATCACGCAATTGAGCAATAACAGCGCAACCACCGGCTGCAGTATCGGGCTTGGTTCGGGCATTGAATCACTCCTCGGTCTGTTTTCCCGTCGCTTGCTTTAGCCAGCGCATTGTACCGGCTGGGGCAAGCGTCCGGCCATCGGACAATAACTTGACGTACGTCTCAAACTTTAGCTTCACCTCCGTCGCGCTCATGGACCTGCGAAGCGATACCGCCATCACTCACTATGCTGAAAAAAACGGCAATTTGGGACCGCCGGGCCAGAACGCAGCAGCACGCCGGGCCAGCTCTGCCCAGCCGCAACCGGCGGCACGAT
>JBATGO010000223.1:0-1654 GCA_049665845.1 Pseudomonadales bacterium
GATTTCTCCATGTTTCACGTGAAACCATCGAAGTCTGCGCGAATCGGGCCAGTCGAAACGCCGAATATCTCCGGGATCAATACAGGTGATGAACAGCTGTGTGCCCTGGTCTACCAACAGGCTGCAAAGTCGCCTTTGGTGCTCGCTGTCCATTTCTGCAGGCAAATCGTCAACCAGTAACAGGCAGCGCCTGCCTGTTTGCTCAGCAAGGCAATGACTTTGCGCCAATCGCAGTGCGCTGGCCACCAGTTTTTGCTGGCCACGCGACAATACCAGTCCCGCATCCTCTCCATGCGCAAGGATCTTCAGGTCAGCGCGATGCGGGCCCGCATGCGTCAGCCCCCTCGCACGGTCTCGCACCCGGTTCGCCTCAAGAGCCATACCCAGCGACATGCCCGCTTCCCAGCCGCGGAAGTAGCGGAGGCTAATGCCATCCAGATCGCTGAGCTGGGCCAGCATACGGGTAAAAACGGGCTCATAAGCCTGCAGATAGCGCGCACGTGCCTTGTCCATGGCTTCGCCGGATTCAGTCAGCTCCCGATCCCAGGGCAGAAGCTGCGCCTCTGCACCTTTGGCTCGAAGGATTGCATTGCGCTGTTTAAGCGACCGCTGCAAGCGCCGCCATTCCTCGTAGAATCGATGTTCCACGTGAAACACACCCCAGTCGATAAACTGCCGGCGCTGCTTGGGTCCACCCTCAATCAACAAGTAAGAAGCCGCGTTGATCAACTGCAGGGGCAGGATTCTCGCCAGCTCAACCGCGCTGCGGACATTTTCTCCATCGATCCTGATGGTAAATCCGCCGCGCCGCTCGCGCTGCACGCCCAGTGCGATTTCACCACGGCTTTCCAGTTGCAGTTTCGCGCTGACGGTACAGCTATCTCTATCGCGCTGTATTAACGGTCGTAACGCGGTGCTGCGGAATGAGCGGGCCAAAGCAAGCATGTAAATGCTCTCGAGCACCGTTGTTTTACCAGCGCCATTCTGGCCATGGATAACATTGATATCGCCCAGATCTGTCAGCTTCGCCGCGGCGATATTGCGCACCGCCGTGATATTGAGCTCAGATAGTTTCACGTGAAACGTCTCGTATGCGAGCACAACGCACAGAGGCAGCAAGCCCGGCGTGAGCAATCAATCAAAATATTCGGGAGGGTCGCACAGGGCTGCGGGCAATGCGGGAACTGGCAGTTGGCGGGCAGCACAAACAATCTTGTTGCTTGTGCTATAGCCTCATTGGCATAACGACGTACTCTGCAGCGTTCTTGGCGTCACCGTCCTGGATTAGCGCGCTGCTGTTCGAGTCGGACAGTGTCATCACCACCGTATCGGAACTGATCACACCCAAAACATCGATCAGGTAGCTTACATTGAAACCCATCTGCAAGCTATCTCCCTGATAATCAACAGATATTTCTTCACTGGCTTCTTCCTGCTCGGGATTGTTCGCCTGTACGCCGACCATGCCTTCCTGTAGCGAAAACCGCACGCCGCGAAACTTCTCGTTGGACAGGATCGCAGTGCGGCCCAGCGCATCGCGCAGCTGCTGGCGATCGGCGATGACTTTCTTGTCGCCGCCCTTGGGCAGCACACGCTTGTAATCGGGGAACTTGCCGTCGACCAGCTTGGAAACAAACACCAGGTCTTCGCTGGT
>JBATGO010000224.1:0-8307 GCA_049665845.1 Pseudomonadales bacterium
GCGTCGACAACGTCAAGCACCAGGGCGAACAGGGCCATGCGAATCACGATACCGTTGTCGGCCTGGCGAAAAATCGCGAGGTTCGGGTTTGCATCGAGGTCGGTGTCCAGTTCGTTGGCGTCTGCGCGCGAATCGCGCGGCAGCGGATGCATGATTACCGTATTGGGTTCGCAGTGCTGTGTATAGACGCTCTGGTTGAGCCGGAACTTGCCGCGATAGAGATCTGCTTCTTCGCGCGAACCAAAACGCTCTTCCTGGATACGCGTGGAATAGGCGATGTCGACATGCGCAATACTGCGTTCCAGGTGCTCTGAAATATGCACGGTATGACCCGCGTTGCGGGCAAGTTCAATCAGCGCGTCAGGCATGCTGAGCGCGGCAGGTGAAATAAGATGTAATTCGATATTGCGATAAAGGCAAAGCAGCTTGACCAGCGAGTGCACCGTGCGCCCGTATTTCAGGTCGCCTATCATCGCTATACGCAGGCCATCAAGTTCGCGCTTGCGGCCACGCATTTCTTTCCCGATAGTGTACAGGTCGAGCAGTGCCTGTGTTGGATGCTCGTTGACGCCGTCACCACCGTTCACCACCGGCACGCGACTGGCGACGGCGAATTCCGCGACCGAGCCAGGCTCAGGATGGCGCATCGCGATTACATCACTATAACCACTCAGGACACGCGCGGTGTCGTGCAGCGACTCACCCTTGGTCAGCGCGCTGCTGTCAAAACCGGTAGTCTCGCGCACCTCTCCGCCAAGCAGGTTAAATGCACAGCCAAAGCTGACCCGTGTGCGCGTACTGGCCTCGAAAAACATATTGCCAAGGATCGCGCCATCGAGCACGCTGGTTGCGAGCTCGCGATGCGCATAGGGCTCCATTTGCCGCGCAACCGCGAAAATACGATCGACATCGGGCCGCTCGAACTGGTCTATCGATAAAATATGACTGCCGACAAATTCCATAGGCGCGCCGAACCAGGCCATTGCGAAGGTTGATGCGAACAGCCGAAAGTCTAAACTGCGGGCCTTGCAAGGCCAATAGCCACGGGACGCTGGCCACTGTCATTATTCACTTACTGCCAGCCAAACCAGCACCGCCGCCAACCGGAGCAAAAACAATCGCCAGGCACCGGCGCATCCAGGGCACTTCCCGCACATGACGAGCGCCGCTCCAGCGACACGCTGTGCAGAAATACCGCAGCTTTTCGCAGTGGCCAGGCGAGCTCGCGGACCCCGCGCCTCGCTGCGCAATACCGCGCTACTGCGCTGTCCTTCGATTCGGCTGTGGCGGCCAGCAATGATCTATCCATAATTGGACCTCGATGGCACATCCGCAGCCGCAACGATGGACACACCGCCTTACCGGCGTTTCTGCCGGGCCAGCTGCCGGCACGCCACCTGCTGGACAATGCCCGGCAGGCCAAAGGCAAGCACATATTCGACTTCGACGCAGGAATCGATGGACTCGAAAATCCCGCGACAGGCGCAGACGGTATAATTCTGCAATCACTAACACGCCCCTGCGCGCGAGGTACATGCAAGTGCTTATCGTAGGTTTGACAGGCGGTATCGGCAGCGGCAAATCTGCCGCCGCAGAGCGTTTCAGCGAACTCGGTGTGTGCGTCGTCAACGCCGATGCCGTGGCGCGCGAAGTGGTTGCGCCCGGTACGCCCGCACTGGATGCGATTGCAGAACGCTTCGGCCTGCAGGTTTTGCAGGGCGACGGCAGCCTCGATCGCAGCGCGCTGCGGCATACTGTGTTCAGCGATCCGGCCGAGCGTGAGTGGCTCGAGCAGCTCACCCACCCACTGGTAGGTGAATTGACCGCTGCAAGGCTGGGCGCGCCGCGCGACACACAGGAGCCGCCTTACCGGATACTCGAATCTCCACTGTTACTCGAAACCGGCCGACAACAATTTGTGCATCGCGTGCTGGTGGTCGACTGTCCGCGAGAGCTGCAGGTTGCACGGGTGATGCGACGCGATGCCAGCAGCAGGCAGCAGGTCTTGCGTATGATCGATGCGCAAATGTCGCGTGATGCAAAACTCGCCCTGGCCGACGATGTGATCGATAACAGCGGTTCGCTGGAGGCACTGCAGGATACCGTCGATCAACTGCACCGCAAATACTGTGTACTGGCGGATGTACAGGAATCACTGGAGGAGCCATGACAGAACAGAAACCCCTGAGCGTCGATTGCCCGAACTGCGGCGCGAGTGTCGGCTGGACAGCCGCCAATAGTTATCGGCCGTTCTGCTCGCGGCGCTGCAAGGATGCAGATTTTATTGACTGGGCAGAGGAAAGCCAGCGCATCGCCGGTTCGGCAAGCTACGATGATTTATTCAGTGAGGGCAATCTGGACGCCGACTGAGACGCGCCACTCAGGACAGTTTTTTGGCGATGCAAAGCTCATCTTTCAGCAACAAGGCTGCCCGGTTTAATGCTGTCAGGCGGCGCGCGCTGAAGCATATCGACAATCGCATGGTTCGCGTCGGGAAAGTCATAGCTCCCCAACTCGCGCACAGGCACCCAACGCAGCGGCTGCCCTTCCACACCGATCGGTTCACCATTGAATTGGGCGACTAACCAGACGTCAAGCAGCACGCGTTTGTCGATGTAATCGTGCGACACCTGCAGCAGCGGTTCGGCAGCGCAAACGTCTATCGAAAGCTCTTCAACAAATTCGCGCTGCAGCGCTGCCAGTACCGACTCGCCCGGTTCAACCTTGCCACCGGGAAATTCCCAGCGACCGCCCTGATGCGCAGCAGCGTGCCTGCGTGCGATCAGCACGCGGCCCGCAGCATCGCGTAGTACACCAACCGCGACATGGACAAGCACATTGCTCACCCTCCACGCCTCGGTCTATGCGCCCGGCGCATAACAACCGCGCTAAGGCGCGGGCTCCTGCCTGCGCTATGTGCGGTATTCAGCATTGATGCGCACATAGTCGTGTGACAGGTCACTGGTCCAGACGCGCTCGCTGCAATCACCGCGCCCAAGCTCGATGCCCACAGTAATTTCCGGCTGCGCCATAATATCGCCGGCGCGGGCTTCATCGTAATCGGCCGTGCGCGCGCCATTGCGACAAATACAATATCCGCCGAGTGTCAGGACTACCGCGTCGATGTTGAAGTCTTCCACCCCGGCGCGACAAACCGCCGCCAGGATGCGCCCCCAGTTGGCATCGCTGGCAAAAAACGCGGTTTTTACCAGCGGCGATTCGGCGACCGCGTAGGCGACCCGCAAGCATTCTGCGCTGCTGCGACCACCAGTAACATCAATCGCAATAAATTTGCTCGCGCCTTCCGCATCGCGAATGATTGCCGTGGCCAGGGAAACAAAAATCGATTCCAGCGCGGCAGAAAAAATCTCCCAGTCGTTAGTGCCCGCTTCGATGCTTACGCCCGATGCGCCCGAGGCCGCCAGCAAGCAGGCATCATTAGTGGACGTGTCGCCGTCGACCGTGATGCGATTAAAGGAGCGCGTTACAGCCGCCGCCAGCAGCTGTTGAAGATTGCCGCGCGATAGCACCGCATCGCTGGCTATGAAGGCAAACATGGTTGCCATATCGGGTTTGATCATGCCTGCACCCTTGGCGATGCCGCTGAGTACAACCTGTCCGGTCGATAACTCGATGCGCATGCTCGCAGTCTTTGGCACGGTATCAGTGGTCATGATGGCGCGCGCAGCATCGCGCCAGCCATTTTCGTCCAACGCGCCGACCAGTGCCGGCAAGGCCGCCTCAATTTTTGCCAGTGGCAGGGGTTCACCAATTACACCGGTCGAAAATGGCAACACGGCAGCGCGCTCTGCGATTTTCTGCTGCTGCAGTTCACTGCACAGGAAATCGCAGCTGGTCTGTGCTGCCTGCAGTCCGTCACGGCCGGTGCCCGCGTTGGCGTTGCCGGCGTTGACCAGGCAATAAAGCGCTGTCGATTCTGCCACGCTCTGCCAGCGCAGCAGGTTTGCGCGCGCGACCTGCACCGGAGCAGCTGCAAAAGCATTGCGGGTAAAGACGGCAGCGGCACTGCCGCCCGCCGCGATCTCCATCAGCGCGAGGTCCGGCCTGGCCGCGCCAGCGGCGAGTTTTTTGATCCCGGCGCTGGCAGTTGCCCAGCGAATTCCGGCGACCGGCAATATATCGCTGCTTATAGTCATGAACGAGAGAAAACGGTTTTGGCGCTACCGCCTGGGCTGAAAATACGATTCAACTTATTTGCCCGTGGCACTGCTTGTATTTCTTGCCCGAGCCACAGGGGCAGGGTTCGTTGCGGCCAACCTTGCGCCCGTCGCGCACCATTGGCTGCTGTGTCGCTGTTTCCGCTTCGGCATCCGGGTCAGTTGCTGCTATCGGGTCGGCACCCTTGCTGGCATCTGGGTGCGTCGCGGTAATGACTTCGCGCGCCTGCTCCTCGCGTCGCTGTTTTTCTATCGCGTCGGGATCGTCCTGCGGACGTATATCGACCAGTGCAAGGAAACGTGTGAATTCCAGTTTCATATTGCGCAGCATCGACTGGAACAGTTCGAACGCCTCGCGTTTGTACTCCTGCTTGGGATTGCGCGCAGCGTAGGCGCGCAGCCCAATACCGCGCCGCAGGTGATCCATGGTCGCGAGATGATCTTTCCAGAGCTGGTCGAGTACCTGCAGCAGTATCTGTTTTTCAAAACGGCGCGCAGCTTCGCCCAGCGGCGCCATTTTCTCCTGGTATTTTTCAGTAATCGCCTGCAGGATGCGTTCGCGCAGGTTTTCCTCGTACAGGTCTTTTTCAGTGTCCAGCCATTTCGCCACCGGCAACGCCAGCAGGTAATCGCTCTGCAGCGCCTGCTCAAGCGCAGGAATGTCCCATTGCTCCTCGATGCTCTGCGGCGGAATGTACTGATCGATAAACTCGTTGACCACGTCGCGACGAATTACGTCGACCATTTCGCTGATGTCCCCGGAGTGCAGAATGTCATCGCGCTGCTGGTAAATGATCTGGCGCTGGTCGTTGGCGACATCATCAAACTCGAGCAGCTGTTTGCGAATATCAAAGTTGCGCCCCTCAACCTTGCGCTGCGCTTTTTCAATTGCATTCGAAACCATGCGGTGTTCGATCGCCTCGCCGCGCTCCATGCCCAGCCGCTGCATGAAATTGCGCACGCCATCAGATGCGAACAGGCGCATCAGGTTATCTTCCATCGACAGGTAAAAACGCGTCAGGCCCGGATCACCCTGGCGACCCGCGCGGCCGCGCAACTGGTTGTCAATACGCCGCGACTCATGGCGTTCGGTACCGAAGATATGCAAGCCGCCCGCTTCAAGCACTTGCTGGTGGCGTTTTTCCCAGGCGACGCGACGCTCGGCAATTTCCGCATCGGACGGTGAATCCAGCGCGGCGAGTTCCGCTTCGAGGTTACCCCCCAGCACAATATCGGTACCGCGACCGGCCATATTGGTCGCAATAGTAACGATGCCGGGGCGGCCCGCCTCGGAGACAATCTTTGCTTCGCTCTTGTGGAACTTCGCGTTCAGCACCTGGTGTTCTATCTTCACTTTCTTCAGGTAGCGCGACAACATCTCAGATGTTTCGATGGACGCTGTGCCGACCAGTACCGGCGCATGGCGGCCAATCGCTTCCTGGATATCATTTACCACTGCTTCGTATTTCTCTTCCACCGATAAATACACCAGGTCGTTGAGATCCTTGCGCACGGTGGGCACGTTGGTGGGTAGCACGATGACATCGAGGTTGTAGATCTGGTGGAATTCCTGCGCTTCGGTATCGGCTGTGCCAGTCATGCCGGCAAGCTTGTCGTAAACGCGGAAAAAGTTCTGGAATGTTGTTGAAGCCAGCGTCTGGCTCTCGGCCTGGATCTTGACACCCTCCTTTGCCTCCAGGGCCTGGTGCAGGCCGTCCGACAGGCGTCGTCCTTCCATGGTACGACCGGTATGCTCGTCAATCAGCGTTATCGCGCCGTTTTGCACGATGTATTCGACGTTGCCAGTGAACAGGTGATGCGCGCGCAGCGCCGTGTTGACATGGTGCAGCAGCGTGAGATTGGTCGGCGAATAGAGACTGTCGCCTTCCTCGAGCAGCTTGTCTTCAACCAGCAAATCTTCCACACGCTGGTGGCCCTGTTCAGTCAGTTCGATGTGGCGCTGTTTTTCATCGACCAGGAAGTCGCCATCGGGCTCGGGCTTTTCCTCGAACTTGGAAACTTCAGGCACTGGCGATGAGCGTTTCAGTTTCGGCACAATGGCGTTGATGCGTTTGTACAGCGCAGAACTGTCTTCGCTGGCGCCGGAAATGATCAGCGGCGTGCGCGCCTCGTCGATCAGGATGGAGTCAACTTCGTCGACGATGGCAAAGTTCAAACCGCGCATCACGCGGCTGTCCAGCGTGAACGCCATGTTGTCGCGCAGGTAGTCGAAGCCGAATTCGTTGTTGGTGCCGTAGGTTATGTCAGCCGCATAAGCGCGCTTTTTTTCTTCTTCGCCCTGGCCAGACAGAATCGAGCCGACGCTGAGCCCCATAAATTCATAAATCGGGCGCATCCAGTTCGCGTCGCGCTCGGCGAGATAATCGTTGACGGTGACGATGTGCACGCCTTCGCCCGACAGCGCATTGAGGTAGGCGGGCAAGGTGGCGACCAGCGTTTTGCCCTCCCCGGTACGCATCTCGGCAATATGCCCCTCGTGCAGCGTGATGCCGCCGATCAGCTGCACATCGAAGTGGCGCAGTTCCAGGCTGCGGGTGCCAGCCTCGCGAACGGCAGCAAAAGCCTCGGGCAGCAGGTCGTCCAGAGACGCACCCTGTTCCAGTCTCTCGCGGAATTCAGCGGTCTTCGCCTGTAATGCTGCATCGTCCAGTTTTTTATAGTCGTCTGCCAGCGCATTGATTTTGTCGACAACACGCTGCATGCGCTTTAACTGGCGATCATTGCGCGTGCCGAAAATTGACTTGAATGCTCTGGCGATCATGGCGACCTTGTCTGTTCAATGTTTGAGTAAAAGCAGGTGCTAAAAAGATACCGCGGGCTTTTTCAGCGGGCTTTCAGTAGATTGGGGTGCTGTTTTTTAGGCGCGCAAGCATACCACGTTGACCCGCGTGCAGTATGCGCCGGAGACTGTGAAATTAGCTTGCGAAGGGGGATTTACTGGCTGCCAGCGGGCGCCCTCAGTGCTTGCAAAAGCGCCTAGAGGCTGGCCCGGTTGATGTAACGTGCAGGGTCCATCGGCTTGCCATTGCGCAGCACTTCGAAATGCACGTGCGGCCCGGTAGAGCGGCCAGAACTTCCCATGCGCGCGACCACCGTGCCCTTGTCGATCACGTCACCCACACTGACGAGATTTTCTTCGTTGTGCGCATAGCGTGTGGCAAAACCGTTGCCGTGGTTGATTTCGATCATCAAGCCGTAACCGTAACGTATTTCAGCGGCGGTAATGACGCCGCCCGCGATCGCAACCACATCACTACCAGACTTGCCGGCAAAATCGACACCGTTGTGCCAGGCCTTTTTACCGGTAAACGGGTCAGTGCGACTGCCGAATGCAGAAGACATCCAGCCCCACTTGACCGGGCGCCCGGCCACAAAGGCCTGGCTCTTCATTTCGCGTGCGCTCAACTGCCCGTCGAGGATAGCCAGCTGGCTCTCGCGGTTTTCGACCAGCGCTGCCAGCCAGTCGAGCTGCCGCTGCAATTCATCGGGTGCGATTGCCGCAGCACTCTCTTCAACCAGCTCAGGGCCGCCCAGGGCAGGCAACTGGCTGAAGTCAAATTCACCGTGATCGAGGTCCGCGACCTGGGCGACCTGCTCACCAAGTGCATCGAGACGCATGATGCGCGCCTGCAAAACTGCGACCTGGGCGGTTAGCGCCGCCAGTTCAAGATCCACCTGCTCACGCGTTGCGGCCATTGCGACGGTGTCTGCCTCAAATTGCTCGCGCCATTGCGCCAGTTGTGTGTATTCCCCAAAACTGGCGAGCCCTTTGTCTGCGACGCGCAGGCCCAGTGCACCGGTGAGCATAAACAGCACAACGCTGCATGCCAGCGCTGCGCGCAGGCGCCAGTCGCTGCTATCCAGTGCGATGCGTGCCCGACCTTGCTTGTCGCTAATAAGGATTTTCATGCATTGGCCATGAAAGCCGCCCCGTATGGTTGTATTTCGCACTACATCGCCGCCGCGAGAGCGGAACTGGCAATAGTACACAATTTATTGAAGCAGAGAACCGCTACTGCGGCGAGCGGCAAGCTACAGGATCAGGAGATAATTGCAACACTGTGAGCGCTGTCGCGGCCTGCAGACGCGACAAACGGTATTGCTTGAG
>JBATGO010000225.1:0-9718 GCA_049665845.1 Pseudomonadales bacterium
ACAACGGTACTGTATTCGAGTGGGTCAGCGAGAAACTGGGTGCGCAGGCCACGGTCTGTGGTGGCGGTCGCTACGACGGGCTGGTCGAGCAGCTGGGTGGCAAGGCGACACCTGCAGTGGGTTTTGCGATGGGGCTGGAACGCCTGTACCTGTTGCTGGAGGCAAGTGATTTTGCGTGTTTTGGCGAAAACGATGCGCCGGATGCCTACCTGCTGGTTGCCGCTAGCGACTACCAGGCCTACGCCCTGCAAATGGCAGAAAACCTGCGCGTCGCGCTGCCGGGGTTTGCTATCATGCAGCACCTCGCGCAGGGCAGCCTGAAAAGCCAGTTCAAGCGTGCCGACAAGAGCGGCGCACGCTTCGCGCTGGTGGTCGGCGAGCAGGAAGTGGCTGATCGCAGTGTGTCGGTCAAGTGCCTGCAGACCGGCGAGCAACAGACTGTAGCACTGGGCGAGCTGGCACAGCATTTGCGCGCCCTGTCCTGAAGCAACCCAATACCGGGCATTATTTAACGTGGCTGCCTGAGGGCAGCCCCGACAAACTTTCGATGGAGAAACTGACTTGGACCCGCTGAGAACCGAAGAGGACCAGATCCAGGCACTGAAGCGCTGGTGGAGCGAGAACGGCGTATCCACCGTGTTAAGCGTCGTGGTCGCCGTTTCAGCCGTGCTGGGTTGGCGCAGCTGGCAGGCGCAACAGGAGGCCAAGGCTGAAGCCGCCGCCTATGCCTACCAGAATTTGCAGCAGGCTGTTGCGCTGGCGGCGCAAGCGCCGGACGACATAAAAATCGCCGAAGCCCTGCACGCCGCCGACACCATCAAAGAGGAATTTTCCAACACGGGTTACGCGCTATTCGCCGCGCTCGCCAAGGCTAAACAGGCAGTCGCCGACAAAGATTATGATACTGCGGCGAGCGAATTGCGCTGGGTTATGGACAAAACCGATTCGACAGAGCTTCGCGAAATTGCCAGCCTGCGCCTTGCCCGCGTATTGCTCAGTGTCGGCGACCTCGATGCAGCGCTGGCCGAGATTACACAAACGGGTGAAATCGCTGCGGGTGGCGATGTGTTTGCGGCGCAAAAAGCGGAACTTGCCGGCGACATTTACGTTGAGCGCGGCGCATACCAGCAAGCGTTCGAGCAATACAAGCTGGCAGAGACGATTGCCAGTGAGGGTGCACAGCGCCTGCCGCTGCTGGCGGTAAAAATGAGCTACGCCAAGAGTCACCTTTGATGGCGAACCCTATATCGCGCGAAGCCTGTACCCTGCAGCGCTGTGCGGCGTCGCTGCTGTTCGCCTGCATGATGCTGTTGCTGGGTGCCTGTGCATCGACGCCCGAAGAGCGTGAGCAAAAAGGCAAACCGTTGCCGCTGCCCGATTTCGAGCGGCGTGTAAAGCTTGAGCTGAACTGGCGGCGCGACCTGGGCAAGGGCCACGGCAGTCTGTACAACCGGCTTGCACCGGGCCTGCAGGACGGAGCGGTTTGCGCGGCGAGTATCGATGGCCGTGTCGGCTGTTTTACCCTGGATGGCCGCAAAAACTGGCAGCGCAAACTGGCCGAGAAACTGTCGGCAGGCGCAGGGGTGGCAGGCCAGCAGGTGCTGGTCGCCAGCACCGACGGCGAGGTGATTGCACTGTCGCTGGCCGATGGCGCAGAGCGCTGGCGTCGCGACCTGGGCGGCGAAATACTGGCACCGCCGCAGGGTAACGATGACTACATCGTGGTACAAACTGCCGACGGCAGGCTGGTGGGCCTCGACGCTGCCAACGGTGAGCAGCGCTGGTCGCACCAAAACGACGAACCCTTGCTGACGCTGCGCGGCACCGCGACACCGGTGCTGGTGGATGGCACGGTCTACAGCGGTTTCGCGTCCGGCAAGCTGGTTGCGCTCGATGTCTCGAGCGGTTCGTTGCGCTGGGACCAATTGGTAGCCCTGGCCAGCGGTACGGCCGAAATCGAACGCCTGGTCGATGTCGATGCGTCGCCCCATGTGACCGACGATATCGTTTACGCAACCAGCTTCAATGGCAACCTTTTTGCTTTCTCACGCGAGAGCGGCCGTCCCATCTGGCGCTTTCCCTCGTCTTCCTACCGCGAAGTCGACGAGGGCTTTGGCCATGTTTACATGGTCAACGAAAAAGGCCGCGTCTATTCGATCAATGCACGCGATGGCGAACAACGCTGGGAGCAATCGGCGTTGGTCAATCGTGAGCTCAGCGCGCCTGTTGTGTTCAACGGCTACCTCGTGGTCGGTGATGTGCAGGGTTACCTTCACGTGCTGTCGCAAATCGATGGCAGTATTGTCGGTCGTGCACGTATCGACAGCTCCGGCGTACGCGCGCCGATGCGCGTCGCGGGCGAACAGCTTATCGTTTACAGCAACGACGGCAAACTCGCCGCCTATTCACTGCAAAATTAGCGGGAGGGTAATGGGGACAGTTTACTTAATTAATTGGCTACGCCAATTAATTAAGTAAACTGTCCCCATTACCTTCCTGAGACTATCTGATGCTTCCTGTGATTGCCCTGGTCGGTCGACCCAATGTTGGCAAGTCGACCCTGTTTAACCGGCTCACGCGTTCGCGCGAGGCGCTGGTGGCGGACTACGCGGGTCTGACCCGTGATCGCAAGTACGGTGAAGCGCGGCTGGGTGAGCAGCGTTTTATCGTTATTGACACCGGCGGCTTGAGCGGGCTGGAAGCGGGCATCGACTTTGCCATGGCGCAGCAGTCGCTGGCGGCAATCGAAGAAGCCGACGAAGTGTTGTTGCTGGTCGATACCCGTGCGGGGCTGTTGCCCGCCGATGAAGCGATTGTGGCGCAGATTCGCGCCCGCAACAAACCGTTTCGCGTGGTCGCTAACAAGATCGACGGCATGGATGAAAGCGCGGCGGGCGAGTTTTACCAGCTCGGTGTGGAGCAGGTATTTCCGATCGCTGCCTCGCACGGGCGCGGCGTTGCGCAACTCATGGAAGAATTACTGGCCAGGCATGGCAGTGTTGTCGAAACCGATGTCGATGCGGCATCGCAGGCAGACAAATTTGCGAGTACGCGAATCGCCATCGTCGGCAGGCCCAACGTCGGGAAGTCTACATTGGTCAACCGCATGCTCGGCGAGGAGCGCGTGGTGGTTTATGACCACCCGGGCACGACCCGCGACAGTATTTATATCGACTACCAGCGCGAAAACAAAAGCGGTGAGCTGGTGCCCTATACCCTCATCGACACTGCCGGTGTCAGGCGACGCAAGAATGTCGGTGAAGCGGTGGAGAAGTTCTCGATCCTGAAAACACTGCAGGCGATTGCTGATGCCAATGTTACGGTGTTGTTAATCGATGCGCGCGAGGGGCTGGCCGACCAGGATCTGCATTTGCTTTCGCATATCGTGGACGCGGGACGCGCGCTGGTAATCGCGGTAAATAAATGGGACGGGCTCACGGTGGAGCACAAGAACCGGCTGAAAAGTGAAATCGACCGCCGTATGGCGTTTAACGATTTTGCCGAGTTGCGCTTTATTTCTGCCCTGCACGGTACCGGCGTGGGTGAGCTGTATCGTTCGATCGATACCGCCTACGCGGCGGCCACGCAAAAGCTTGCCACCAACGAGTTGACCCGCGTGCTGGAAAAGGCCGTTTTCGACCATCCGCCACCATCGGTGGCAGGCCGCCGCATCAAATTACGCTACGCGCATGCCGGAGGACAGAACCCGCCGTTGATTGTTATTCACGGCAACCAGTCGGACAAAGTACCGCAGCATTACACGCGCTACCTCGAGAAGGTCTTTCGTCGCAGTTTCAAACTGTTTGGCACGCCGGTGCGCATCGAGTATCGCAGCGGCGACAATCCCTATGCTGGCAGGAAGAACAAGCTCACACCCCGGCAGGCGAGCAAGCGCAGGCGCCTGATGGCGCATGTTAAAAAGAATAAACCTTCGCGCAAGGGCAAGTGAGGCCTCACGCACAAGCCGGGTGTGCAACACCGGTGGCAGTCGAACATCCAGCAGCAAAGAGCGCTGTGTCTGAATGCGCTTTGCACCAGGCAGGATGGGCACCACAGCACTTCGCTGCGGCAATTCACTACGGTGCCTGACTGCATTTGCGTCGGCAGCGCACACGTGGCGCTTGTTAAAAATCGATCGCCTTGCCATCCCAGTCGAGATAAGCCAGTTTGCCGTCGGTGATTGCTGTGTCCATTAACGCCAGCAAGCGCCCTGCAACAAAGTCCGGGCTAAACATTTTTTCTGCAGCGACATTTTTACTGAACGGTTTCGAGAGCGGCGTGTCGGTAGTGCCGGGGTGAAAAGCGATGAGCTTGACGCCGGGGGCGCGTCTCGCCAGCTCCACACTGGCGGTTTGCAGCAGCATGTTCAGCGCGGCTTTGGATGCGCGGTAGCTGTACCAGCCGCCGAGCCGGTTGTCGCCGATGCTGCCCACGCGCGCACTCAGCACCGCGATTTTGCAGCTGTCGGTTTTTGCCAGCAAAGGCGTCAAAGCCTGCAACCAGCGCAGTGGCAGTAATGCGTTAATGGCCATGCTTTGCAGGAAAGAATCCTGACTGATATCTTCAATGCGCTTTTCCGGTTGCAACGTTTCACTGTGCAGGAAGCCATTGCAAATGATGACGCGGTAGATGTGTGTATTGTTTTCTTTCATTTGCCGCGCAAGCGTCTGCACTTCGCTGCCGATTTCCGCGTCGCTATAGGCGCATTGACGCCAGCTTATTGCGGAAGACGCAAATTCGCCCTCCGGCAGACTGCGACTAAAGGCAACGATCGGGGCGGCTTTTGTCTCTGCCGGTGCCTGAGCCTGGTCCTGCTCCTGCCGCGCGGAAGCGCCGGCCAGCTGCCGAATTACGGCGGAGCCTATGGCGCTATTCGCACCGATGACGAGCGTGACGGGTTTTTGCACAAGACACCTGCTATGTCGTGGTTTATTAATTGGCTGGTTTACGCGGCAGGGCGTGTGGGGGATCAATCCGGCAGTGGGGCTGCAGCGTAACAAAATGGGGCAGATTGGCGACAAAACCGAGGAGAGAAGGCGGCATGAAGAGCAGCGCGAACAGCTTTACCACAGGGGCCATTTTGGAAGGGCGTGATGGCATTCGTTCAACGCCGCCCGCTGCTGGCGCGAGGCCCGCGAGCCGGTCGATGCAGAACAGGGCCGACTGCCTCACCCTGGCGTTGACCGCAACATTGATTGTACGTTTCGCGATGGCGTTGCTGGCGGTAACCTTCTACGCCGGTTATTCGAATGCGGCCTCCGCGGCCTGCGCGCCGCTGTTTGATCACGAGTTTCGCAAACTGCATTCGAGCGATATGGCCAGGCTTTGCGAGGTTGTCGGCGAGCGCCCGGCCCTGCTGGTCAATACCGCCAGTCACTGCGGTTACACTGGCCAGTTTGCCGGCCTGCAGAAGTTGCATGAACAATACGGCCCGCGCGGACTGGTTGTGATTGGTTTCGCCAGCGATGACTTCAGGCAGGCCGCCAGGGATGAAGCGACCGCAGCGAAAATCTGCTATGTGAACTTCGGGGTCGAGTTCACCATGCTTGCGCCGACGGCAGTGCGCGGCGAGGCGGCGAACCCGGTATTCGCGGCGATTGCCGCCCAGCAACCGGCGCCAGGATGGAATTTTAACAAGTACCTGGTAGCGGCCGATGGCAACGTGCTGGCACATTTCCCGGCGTCGATCGCGCCCGACGATGCGCGACTGACCGCCGCCATTGAGCAACTGCTCGATTAGCGGTTGCGCCCCAGCGCGTCGTGACTGCTGACCCAGTCACCTGCCAGCACCGCGCCCATCAACGAAAGCTCACCGGCAAGCACTGTAGCGCCAATAATCTCTGCCAGCTTCCTGACCTTGCCCGGCCCCTCGCAACCGAGAATACGCAGGCATTCCTGTTGTGTAGGCAACCCGGTACCGCCGCCATAGGTGGCGACAATCAGTGAGGGCAGGGTGATCGAGAAATAATAATCGCCATTATCGTCAATGTCGGCATAAACAATTCCCGCAGAGGATTCGGCCACGTTGGCAGCGTCCTGGCCGGTGGCGATAAAAAGGGCAGTAATGCCATTTGCCGAATGCGCACCGGTGTTCACCGAACCCGCCATAAAGCTGCCGACCTGGTTGATAGTGCGTGCCCTGAAAAGGGTTTTCGCCGACACTCCCAGGATTTTCTCTATCAACTTGCCCGGCAGCGTAACTTCTGCAATGACCCTTTTGCCGCGTGAGTGCAGGGTATTTAACTGCGAGTGTTTTTTGTCGGTATCCATCGCGCCCGACAACATGTAGCGTTGCAGCGCAGGGTAGTTGGCGTCGATCCACTCGCAGGCAGCCAGCGTCGCCTTGCCCACCATATTCTGGCCGGCTGCGTCGCCGGTGGTGTAGTTAAAGCGCAGGTAAAGCATGCGTGCGGCCGCGTACTGTTCGATATTGCGTAGCTTGCCGACGCTGGTCGTTTGCTCTGCCACCGCTTTCAGCGCTTCGAAATTGCTGTCTATCCAGGCGCCGAACTCGCGTGCCTGGCGCGCGTTGGTAAAAATAAATACCGGTGCCCGCTGCATTGCATCGTCGACTACCGATACCGTCGCGCCACCGGCTTCGCGCAACAGGCGCATGCCACGATTGTAGCTCGCCACCAGGGTCCCTTCGCTGGTTGCCATCGGCACATAGAATTCTCCCTGCGCATGCTCCCCGTTGACCAGCAACGGCCCGGCAAGGCCCAGCGGCACCTGTGCTACGCCCAGGAAATTTTCGATATTGCCGGCAGTGATGCCAGGCTCGAAAGCGTAATGATTGATATGCGCAATTGATACGCCGGTTTTCGCTTGCACGAAATCGCGGCGCTGGCCGGCCATCGTTTCAGTGTGATCGTTTTGCCTGTCTCTGGGGATGCGATCTGTCATAGGAGTGTCTGCAGTCGTTGCCGTGATTCCGCGATTATTGCGCGCAGTATACGATTATCCGGCAGCGTAAAAAGTAGTCTGTCGCGGAACGGCCTCGCGGGCTATCATGCTGGCATTCGTTGCTACCAGTGCAAGTCAACTATGAGCCAGTCTGCCAGCACGCGAGTCCTTACCGGGATTACCACCACGGGCTCGCCACATCTCGGTAATTACGTCGGTGCAATCAAGCCTGCCATCGAGGCAAGCAGGAATGCCGGTATCGATGCCTTTTTTTTTCTGGCCGACTATCACGCGCTGATCAAGAACCATTACCCGGCGCAGGTTCACCAGTCTAGCGTCGAAATCGCCGCCACATGGCTGGCGCTTGGACTCGAACCCGGGCAGGTCACTTTTTATCGCCAGTCTGATGTGCCGGACATCACTGAACTTTGCTGGATACTCACTTGCTGGACGGCCAAGGGCCTGATGAATCGCGCGCATGCCTACAAGGCGGCGGTGCAGGCGAACGAAGAAGCCGGTGAAGACAACGACTTCGGCATTACCATGGGGCTTTTCAGTTACCCGATATTGATGGCTGCCGACATACTCATGTTCAACGGCAACAGAATTCCCGTGGGTCGCGACCAGATCCAGCATGTCGAAATGGCGCGCGATATCGCGCAGCGCTTCAACCATCACTATGGCGAGCATTTTGTATTGCCTGAAGCGCTGGTCGACGACAACGTCGCCGTGCTGCAGGGCCTGGATGGACGCAAGATGAGCAAGAGTTACAGCAACACCATTCCTCTGTTCGAAGGCGAGAAAAAACTGAAAAAAGCTATCAACAGGATCAAGACCAATTTGCTCGAGCCTGGCGAGCCCAAGGATCCGGAAACGTCAACCGTGTTCCAGATCTGGCAGGCTTTCGCCACGCCGGAACAAACCGAGAGCATGCGCCGCGAGTTTGAAAACGGAATCGCCTGGGGTGAAGCCAAGCAGCGGTTGTTCGAATTGATCAACGCCGAGCTTGCCGCACCACGCGAGCGCTATAACGAATTGCTGGCTAATCGCGACTACCTCGAACAGACCCTGCAGCAGGGCGCTGAGAAAGCCCGCAGCGTCAGCGCGCCGTTGCTCGCGCGCGTCAAAGCCGCTGTCGGCTTGAAACAAATGGGGTCAGTGTAAAAATTATTTTTTGTACAAAACGGTTGAGATCACGCCTGCCACTTCGCACGCTAAAATGGCACTGCTGTACAAAAAATAATTTTTACACTGACCCCAATTTCTGGCTAGTCGCGGCGCAATTTGTCGGAAACGGCGATGGGCGTGGGAAAACTGAAGATCACGATATAGGTTGAAACCAGGAAGGTAAGAATCGCGGTAGCCTGAATCAAATGCGAGGCCTCCGCGCCAATTAGCATCGTACTGGTGGCTACATAGGCAATCAACAGTGAAAACTCGCTGTTTTGCCCAAGGCGAAAACCCACGCTCCAGGACAACGCGCTTCGCTCCTGCGTTGCGCGCAGCAGTCCGCGAAACGTAAGCGGCTTGACGATAATCATCGCCGCGGTCAGTAACAGTGCCGGCATGGCGATGTCGGCAAGCATGCCGGTGTCGAAGCGCGCACCGAGTGCAAAAAAGAACAGCACCAGGAAGAAATCGCGCAACGGCTTCAGGTTCAGCGCAATAAACTGTGATATTGGGCTCGTGGCGAGCACAATGCCGGCCGTAAAGGCACCGATCTCAGCCGAAAGCCCGGCCAGCGAAGCGAGTTCCGCAACACCAAGGCACCAACCCAGCGCTAGCAGGAATATGTATTCATGGAAGCGGTCGAACCGGCTGATGAGTTTGATCATGATGAAGCGCACAAACAGGTAGGCGCCCAGTGCCAGCAGCGGTAAGGCGACCATCGCGCGCAACAGCGTGGCGTAGTCGAATTGCCCGCCACTTCCGCTAAGCAAAACGATCAGCACAAAGATGGCGATCAAATCCTGGATCAACAGCAGCCCGATAATTAACTCACCTGTGTGCTTGTGGTGCAGCACTGTAGTGGGCAGCAGTTTGATGCTGATGATGGTGCTCGAAAACATCATCGCCACGCCAATAATAATGCATTCGGTATTGCTGAAGCCAAAACCGAAGGCGAGCAGTGCGCCGATCGCGAAGAAAAGCAGGGAACTTGCCAACGCTACAGCGCTGGCCTGTTTCGCCACCGCCTGCAGCGACTGCGGCTGCATATCAAGGCCCAGCAGGAAAAGCAGGAAAATTATGCCGATATGCCCGACTTCCTCGAGCATGCTCACGTTGGTGATATAGCCAGCGCCATAGGGGCCGATTAGCGCACCCAGCGCGATATACGCGATCAGCAGCGGCTGGCGGGTATATAGCGCTGCCGTTGCAAGCACCGCCGCACCGGAAAATATCAAAAAGAAAGAAAATGTGAGTGAGCCGCTGTCCATTGCTGCGTTCTATCATCTGCGTGTAAGCACCGCAAGCAATTGGGGTCAGTGTAAAAATTATTTTTTGTACAATCCGCCGACTGCGCCTTTCCGCCTACTGTGCATTTACAGGCACTATTCGCCAAGGCAAGCTCGGCCTGTACAAAAAATAATTTTTACACTGACCCCATTTGCTAATGGCGGGATTTGAGGAGGGGGGCGCGGTCGTCGCGTGCGGCCTGGTAGCTGAGGCTGAAGTCGCGGGCACCCGCGGCGGCGCTGCCCGGATCGCGGTCGGATCGCACGGCGAAGCTCGTGAAGCCGCAGCGCTGGTAAAAATACATCTGGTCGCGCAGCACGTCGCCGACTGCACGCAACTCGCCGCTGTAGCCGTAGCG
>JBATGO010000226.1:0-1820 GCA_049665845.1 Pseudomonadales bacterium
ATTTATGGGTGTCCGACACTTTTTCCGACTCTTTTCGATCCGAGACCCAAACGGGCGAGCGATCCCCGGGTGCCCAGATTCAAAGTTCGTTCAGTCCCGCCTTGTGACTTAATAATTTCATTTTGAGAACTCAAGCACGCACAATATGAGCGGTTTTTTGCAACAGTGCCTTCCGTTGTTTGGCCTTACGGAGCAATATTGGGTGTTCGATCTTCGTCCGGCATTTATGTCGCGGATGAATTTTTTGTCTCGCACAGCTGTCGGAAGTAGAAGTAATGTCTGATTTAGGAAAAATCTTGCTTTTTGCAGCGGTGCTGTCATTAACAGCCTGCGGTGGCGGTAGTGGGGATAGCTCTTCCATTGTGATCCTACCGCCGCAGCCTGTTTTATTCCATTGCACTCGGGATTCCGACTGCCCTGAGATATTAGTTGCCGGTGACCCACTTTTTACGGGTTCAGTCGCCCCGTTTACTTTGAAAGGCTACGGCGACCCCAGCCTGGAACATGACCCGAACACTGGGGCACTGTGGATGTCTTACTCGTGGCTTGAGACTCTGGTCGATGACGTCAATCACCCAGATATCTTTGACCTGGGTGTCAGTATCCACCTTGCACGCAGTGACGACGGTGGTGACACCTGGACATTCGAGCGCGACATAAAGGCGCCTGAACAGGAAATTCACCCCGACACGTTGGAACGCGGTTACAGCATCCATGAAGTATCTACTATCGGTCGTGGCGGGCCATTGGGATGGGAATTATTGTGGTTCAAGTATTTCACCCCGCTGGGTGCCGACAATAGTGTTACCCAACGCAGCGAGTTTCTTTACTTTCGTAGCGATGCCACTGACCCGCGCGATCTAGGCGTCACATCGGACGTATGGGCCCGTGGTGCTAGTACCTCGGATTCATGGGGCGCACCTGTTAATCTCAGTGATATCGCGGACGTGTCGGACTGTGTTGCCTTTACAGAACCCAGTCTTCTGCGATTCAACGACCGTACTTTTGTCGTCATGCTGTGCTCATTTGAGGCTTCGATTGGCAATCCTTTTGACCCCGAGCGAGTCGTACTATTTGAAGAAGTTGCGGGCGACTATCGCTATGTCGCCGACGTAATGGACGGTATAGACGCAGAAGAATTTGATGCTGACTTTTTGGCCAGTCCCGATATTTCAATTGCTCGGGACGGGACCGTGATCTTGATAGTCACACCGGTCGATTTGGACGCGACACCACAGAAAAGCGGCTGTATCGTCTTTGAGTTTGCCGACTTTGAAAACGGACTGCTTCTTCGCGATACAGACGACAGCGCGATTCCACGAACCATTATTACCTCTGACGGTGATAATCCCGGTCCTGGCTTGTGCACCTACAGCGCTCAAAGCAGTACCGGCGTCTTGCTGATCATGCACGATGAACTGGTCGGCGGGTCAGGGCTTGAATTCTCGCTGCGCGCCACTGGCGTCCACCCCTAGAGAAAAGGCGGATTCTCGAGCACCTCGGCGGGAACGACGAGGTGCTCGATCCGGCGCATCCGAGCCAGCACCGCCTCAGGGCGATCGGTTGCCCTGACCGCCTTTGCCACCGGTTCCACCGCCTCGGCAACCGTGCTGCGACGGGCGGGTCTTGGCTTGCAGCTAGCGTCCGCCTGTGTGCGCGGACATTTCCAGAACGAAAGCGTAGATTGCGACGACCGAACGTCGCGGGACCGGGCCGGCTCCTCGCCGATGGCGGCCTCGACCGAATTGCCCACCCGTCATCCCCCGGCTGCCTGCCGCTCCGTCAGCCTCGACGTCTAACATCCGGCCCCTTGTACGCAC
>JBATGO010000227.1:0-2317 GCA_049665845.1 Pseudomonadales bacterium
GGTCTCGATATTCACCCGATACTCAATTTCAAGGAGCACCTCAGCGTGCTGCTTATTTCGGTCCTGTTCATACTGCTAGCCGCGCGCATCGACCTGCAGGACTTGTTGGACGTGGGCTGGCAGGCGCTGCTGCTGTTGCTGGTAGTGCAGTTTATTGCGCGACCGGCCAAGGTGCTGGTGAGTACGATGGGCCAGGACCTGACCTGGCAGGAAAAAAGCCTGCTGGCCTGGATCGCGCCACGAGGTATTGTTGCAGCGGCGATCTCTGCGATATTTGCCGAACGACTGATAGCGATGGGCTACGAAGATGCGAAGCTGCTGGTGCCGCTGACCTTCTCGGTGATTATAGGCACCGTGGTGCTGCAGAGTGCGACAGCCAGCTTTATCGCAAGAAAGCTGGGCGTGGCCGAGCCGGAGCCGAAGGGTTTCCTGATCGTCGGTGCCAATGCAATCGCGCGCGGGCTTGCCCAGGAGTTGTCGAAACTGGGATTGCGCTGTGTGCTTGCTGACTCCAACTGGGACAATATTCGGCAGGCAAGAATGGTCGGACTCGAGACGTTTTATGGCAACCCGGTTTCCGAGCACGCAGATATTCACCTTGACCTGAGTGGTATCGGCGGCTTGCTCGCGATGTCGCACCAGCGCTACGTGAATATCATCGCAGCTATTCACTACAGCGCCGATTTTGGCGAGCAGCGTATTTTCAGGTTGGCGTCGTCCAGCGATAGCCGCCGCGCGGAAAAACACACCGTCTCGGGCAGTCACCAGGGCAGCCAGCTATTCGGGGAGGACGTTACCTATAGCGACCTGGTTAACAAGGTCAACAAGGGCCATGTCATCAAGGCCACCAGCCTTACAGAGGAGTTTGACTGGGGCACCTACCAGGAAAAATACGCGGGAAAACGCACGCCGCTTTTCGTCGTAGACCAGAAGCAGAACGCCACGCCGTTTACGGTAGCTAAAAAATTGCAGCCGACCGTCGGCTCGACGATTCTCGCTTTGGTCGATGCCAGGGAGGAGTTGTCCGAGGCAAAAATCCGTGACAGCAAAGAAACCGCGCCCGCAGAAGGCGATCCAAAACTGCGACCTGCCTAGCGCCGTTGCTTTGACGGCCACCAAGGCGTGGTCTTTACTCAAGGGATGGGGGATTTTGTAAATAATACACAGCGGTTTACCGGCGGCGATGCTGTCGCTACCCGCGCACCTGGCGTGAGCGATGAAGATGCACGCTGGCGTTGAACTAATCGATCAAATTCTGAGCTCCGACAGCTTGCCCGCGTTGCCCGACAGCGCGCAGCGGCTGCTTGAGCTGAGCAACGATGCCGATTTGTATCCCGCGAAATTGCAGTCCGTACTCGGCAATGATCCTGTGCTCGCGGCCCGTATCCTGCAAGTGGCCAACTCCGCAATGTTTGCACGCCAATCCAAAATTGGTGATCTGCGCGGCGCACTGGCATTGCTCGGCGTGCGCCTTGCACTGAATATATCGATGGGCATCGCTATTGTGGACGGCCTGCGTGCCAGTGAAACCGGTACCTTCAACTACGAGCTTTACTGGCGTAAAAGCGTGCTCGGGGCTATCGCCGCGAACGAGTTGTACGGCACGCTGCAAGTAAGTGCACGAGGCGAGTTGTTTCTCGCTGCACTCCTGCAGGACATCGGTTCGCTTGCACTGTTGGGCGCGGTGGGCGAAAAATATGAGCGTTTGGCTGCCGCGACCCGCAACCATCTGGATCTGGTGGAGTTTGAGCGGCGCGCTTTTGGCATCGACCATGCCGGGATCGGCGCCGCATTGGCCGAGCATTGGCAATTACCTGCAAGCACCTGTGATGCAATCCGCAGCAGTCATGCGCTGTTATTGCAGCCAGTGTTGCAGCCAGTGTTGGACCCGGAGCCAGGTGGCCTGAGTGGTTTGCAGTACGGTGTCGCTTTTGCCGGTGTATTGGCCGAGCTGTGGATCGATGCCTGCCACGACTCGACGCGAGCCAACGATATCATCAGGGCCTACCTGGAGAAATTCGGTGAGGCGCGGTATCGGGATACCGTTGCCAGTATCCTTGCCTCGATTCCGGGTGCCAACCAGCTCTTCAGCATGCAGTTACTCTCCGAAGAACAGATGGCCAGTATCGCCTAGCGGCGCCGCGTTACTGCCGCTATCATACCTGCTCCCTGCACAGTGAGCATTCAGGCATGGCACGCCAGTTGATCAAGCGGCACGAATATTGGCATCCGCGCGTTTACGAGTTTCCTTTTTATCTCTACCTGTTGTCGCAGTGTGCGCGAAAGCGTGTATCGGTGCGCGGATTGGCGAAAGCAA
>JBATGO010000228.1:0-2091 GCA_049665845.1 Pseudomonadales bacterium
GGATAACTGTTAGCATTCGCCTCATAAAAAATAACGTCGCTGAAGATACTCTCGCCGCTTGCAAACGCAACATCATGATCCATCACCAGCACCAGGTAATTCATTGTGCCCGTAAAATATTCGCCAACGGGGATATCGTAGTTGCGCGTGCCGCCATTGTAGTCGCGATAGCTTTGTACGCCCAGCCACTGCGTGCCATACAACTGGAACAACTGGCCACTGCTGACGTTCAGATCACTATCCATGCCTATCGCATGTATTTCACCTTGCGCCGTGCTCGAAAAGGTAAACGACATCCTGGTCGCGGGCGTAACTGTGTAGGGTGCGCTAAATGCGCGCACGCGGTTGCCGTGCAGGCGTACCCCGTTACCGCTGTCGAGAACAACGACCGAGCCGCTGCCGTCCTGTCCGGCATAATCATAACTCGCCGCTTGCGCAAAATTAACCTGCAGCGCGTTACCGCCACCTTGCGCCATCGCGCTACTAACGCAGAAGACAATACAAAACATGAGCCCTGTAAACAGGGTTTTTGGCACGCGCTGAAACATAAAGAAAAAAATTCCGGTAGACGAACATCGGCTGGTTCGCAAGCGCGCGCAGGATAAACAATGAAAAATCTGTAAAGGTTGATCGATTTCACACCAGCGCTGTTACACTCCTCTCATTGGGCTATTTTTGATCTGCATCACATTTTTTGTGTGATAATTAGGCATTATCGCGGTACAGGGCTCTCTTGCGCGTCACGACCGAAGCCGGGGCGTATTGCGGCAATGCTAATTTATGTTATAAAGTTCAATGAGTTACAGAAACCGGGCACACCATCATTAGCAGTTTCGAGAAAACGCCTCCGCTCCCGCGAGCGAGCGTGAAAAAGCGCGCCGCAGCCAATGCCGTTAGCGCCGTAGAGAAAGCCGTTAGCGCCGTAGAGAAATCCGTTAGCACCGTAGAGCAAGCCGTTAGCGCCGCACAGAAAACCGTTGCTGCAAAAGGCATAAACCCGGTTGCCAGTGGCGTGAAATTCACGACGCCGCAGGGCTTCCAGGCGATCAAGGACGGCGTGAAAGCCCGTCAGCCAGAACAGCCGACGCAGGAACAAAATCAACAACGCAAGCCGCCGTGGCTGCGTATCTCAATGCAAAGCTCGCCAGCCTTTAGCCAGGTCAAGCACACTGTCGACCAGCATCGCCTGGCTACTGTTTGCGAAGAAAGCCACTGCCCGAACCGCAACGAGTGCTGGAGTAATGGCACCGCGACGATCATGGTGATGGGTTCGGTGTGTACGCGCGCCTGTCGTTTTTGCGCGGTCGATACCGGCAACCCTGGCGGTTGGCTGGATCCGCAAGAACCGGAAAACTGTGCGCGATCGGTTGAACTGATGAACCTGCGCTACGTTGTGATCACTTCGGTTGATCGCGACGATTTGCTGGATGGCGGGGCGCAGCACTACGCCGACTGCGTGAAAGCAATCAAGCAGCGCATGCCCTCAACGGCGGTTGAAGCATTGACCCCGGATTTCAACGGTGACTTGCAATGCGTAGACACGGTCGTGCATTCCGGCCTTGAAGTTTTTGCACAAAATATCGAAACCGTTGAGCGCTTGACACACCCCGTGCGGGATCCCAGGGCTGGCTATGCGCAAACACTGAATGTACTGCAGCACGCCAAAACGTCAAAAGCTGATGTATTAACCAAAACCAGCCTGATGCTAGGCCTTGGCGAAACTGATGCAGAAATACAACGCGCCATGCGCGACCTTCGCGAGCGCGACGTGGATATCCTCACGCTAGGCCAGTACCTGCAACCGACCAGGCATCACCTGCCGGTCGCACGCTGGGTTCACCCGGACGAGTTCGAACAATACCGGCATACCGGGTTATCGCTGGGTTTTACCGAAGTCGCCGCAGGCCCGCTGGTGCGCTCGAGTTATCGTGCGGACCGCATACTTGAAAAGAATAATCTTGGTCTCGGCAACAACCCTGCAAGAATCCCGGTGAAGCAAATATAGTTGCTGGAGACACGGGTGTCTGGCACAGGACATCACCCGCGACGGGCGTAACAGGAGCCTACCAGTCAATAGCCTGCATGCCATTT
>JBATGO010000229.1:0-9925 GCA_049665845.1 Pseudomonadales bacterium
GTATGATTCAGCGCAGTTGCAGTATGCCCATTCCCACAGATCTCGCAGCCCGGCCGTTTTCGCATGTGCAGGGTATGCAGCTGTAGCGGCGCTGCCTCAACCAGGGTGAGTGCTTCGCCGTCGAAGCAGGTTTCGCCAGCGAGGAATTGCAGCGCGATACTCGCCTGCAATGAGCCCAGCAGTCCGGGCAACGAAGCCAGCACGCCCGCACTGTTGCAGTCTTCTGCGTGTTGAGGAGCATCGGGGAACAGGCAGCTGAAACAGGGCCCACCCGGTAGAAACAGTGCACATTGCCCGCTCATACGAATTACGCTGGCATAAATCCACGCTGTTTGCCGGGCAAGGCATGCGTGATTGAGCAGGCAGCGCACATTGAAATCATCGCTGCAATCAATGACCAGTTGTTTGCCTTCGACAAGCGAGACTGCACTGTCCGGCGAGAGCATTGCTGCAACAGCGTGTACCTCGATATCACTGTTGAGTGAACGCAGTCGAGCTTGCAGGCAGCGCGCTTTATTGCTGCCGATATCGTGTTCGCTAAAGGCAATTTGTCGCTGCAGGTTACTCAGGTCGACAGCATCGCCGTCGACCAGCGTAATACTACCGACGCCTGCGCCGGCAAGATACAGCGCGACAGGCGCGCCCAGCCCGCCACAGCCGACCAGCAGCACGCTGGCCTGTTTAAGGCGCGCCTGGCCTGTGGCGCCGATTTGCGCCAGCTGGATGTGCCGCGAGTAGCGCTGGTATTCGCGCGCCGAAAAAATTGACATGCCGCCAGTTTACAACGCCAAACGCTGTTTTTGCGCAGCCGATGCGAGGATTTCCATGTAAACAGCGCAGAGAAAGCGATAGATACGGGTCGCGCCAAGCAGCTCGTGCACGGCGATACCGCTGATAGGGGCGAGCGTCTCCGCGGTTATTCCAAGTTCAACACCGAGTGAGGCAAAGTCCATGCTGGCCAGGCCGAGGCCGGCGTATTCCCAGTCGATAAATCGCACGCCCTGGCCAGTGGCATTATCTGCAGGCAGCAGGATATTGCAGCGATTCAGGTCGTGGTGGCAGGGTGCGCGCTTTGCGTCGGCGTTGTCCTGGTACGCGACGCAAATTGACCTGAGCTCGCCCCAGCCTTCGCAAAAGCGCTCGTATGTGGCGGTAGCCAGCGATTGTTTGGCCCGTTGCAGGTAAGCTTCGCAGCGTGCAACATAATCAAACGCAGGCAGTCCTTGCAGGTTGGGCATGCTGTGATAAGCGCGCATTGCTGCGCAAATCGCTTTCAGGGGAATTATTTTCTCCGGTGCACGATCGAGCAGCAACTCGCCATCAATATAGGCTTGCAATAAATAGCCCCGGTCAGGGCAGGCATAAATAATTTCCGGCGCCAGCCTGATCACCGCGGCGGCTTTTTGTAAGGCCATTGATGTCCTGCGTTCGGCCTGCGTTGGCGTGTAAACAGGGTGCCGCTGCTGCAGCTTCAGTAAGAGCCTGGATTGACCGGCTTGCAACAAATACACTCGATTGGGGGAACTGGCCTGCGCGCTGTTTCGCAATTCGCCGAGCACGCTGGGCGGCTCGTCCAGGCCTGTCTCCCATTGTGGCCAGTCCTGCAGTGCCTTTTGCAACGTCACCTGCAAGTGTTGCGGCCGGTCTCGCAGGCCTGTTTGCGCATCCTTATTCAAGCGCGTCACCTGCCAGCTCCTAGTTTTTCATCGCCGCAGGCGCTGCGGGTTTTGCAGCCTGCTTTTTTATCCTGCGCCAATTGACATACGCATAAAGCGCCATCGCAGTGTATAGCGCAAATAAAGCCGCGGTAAAAAACAGTTCTTTTTGTACGTACACGTAAATCCGGGTACCGTCGATGGGGATCCAGTACAACCAGTTATCCAGCACCCTATGTGCGAGCAGCCATGTTGCATACAGACTCGCCCAGCTCGTCAGCGAGTCGAGGAAAGGGAAGGCGGCATCGGTATTGCCATCCAGCCAGTAGCCGGAGACAAGCGACAGCGCTGCGATCGCGGCGATGGCCAGCCAATGCGACGTCAAAGCGAGGCTGCGTATCGGCGAAGCTTGCGGGGATCGATCGTTACTCGTGTCCTGCACCTGCCAGACATGCCAGCCGTAGATCGCCATCGCGGCGTAATACACGTTCAGCGCTGCATCCATCAGCAAACGGTGCTGCCAGAGTACGATAACAAAAATGTTCGAAGCGACAAAGGCAGCCGGCCAGCAATGGCGGTTATTGCGCGCTGCCAGCACGATATACAGCAGCGACGCGAGCACGGCGACCAGTTCAGGGATGGAGTAGGCCGAGAGTTCTGCCCAGATCTGGTTGATCACGATCGCCGGTCGCGGTTCAGGAATTTGGCCACCAGCACCGCACCGCTTTCGCACTCAAACGCTGTTTTTGTGGCTTGCTGCACGGCCTGCATCACCAGCTCGTATTCGCCAAACAGTTCGGTGCTCAGCGCATGGGTACGCACTTCCAGTCCATTAAACTTGTGAAGCGCGGCGATGTAATCCCTGATTGGTGGCTTGTAATGGGCATCCAGCGGGTAGTAACTCAGCTCTGCGGTAATAAGCATGTCGAAGCGCCTCCAATGATTGACAGGGCTAAAAATTGTACCTGAAAGTTACGCCGCCGTTGCGTGGCTCGCCCACCTGCGTGTAAAGCCGGTTAATGCCGAAGCCATCGCGCGGGTCGTTGGCAAAATATAGCCCCTGCACAGGGTAGGATTCGTCGCGCAGGTTGCGCAACCAGGCGGTAACGCTAACCCTGTCGCCGTGGTATTGAAGACTGGCATGCAGCAGGTTGATATGGCCGGACTGCGCATCAAAGTAGTAGGCGTACTGGTAGCTGTCGCGGCCTTCGGCGCTGAACGTTGTTGAAATGTTTTCGTTGAACGACCAGGTCGCGGCCAGGTGGTACTGGTAGCCCGAGGCGCGCGGTTGCTCCTTGCCATCAACAGCGCGGAACGCACCGGCGTCAAAGTCGTAGGCACGAAAGTCCCGGATACGTGAATCGATAAATGCGGCGCTGTATTCGAGTAGCAGGTGTTTGCTAAAGCGCTGGGCAAACTGGACTTCCACACCATGCGATTCGGCGCGGTCGGCGTTATCCTGGTAGCCAACAAAGAGAAATGAACTCAGGTTGTCGTACAAAAACGTTTCGAACTGCGGATTGTTGCGCAGGTTGTAAAATACCCCGACTTTGCCCGAAAGCGTTTCATCGGTGCTGGCAAAATCCACGCCGATCTCGTAATTGCTCAGTGATTCGCTTGCATACCGCAGCCTGTTCAGCAATTCGGGCTGGAAGCTCGCGTCGATTGCGGAGATGTTGGTGGAGGCATCGGTATTGACCCCGCCGGCCTTGTTGCCGCGCGAAGCCAGCAGGTAGAGTTGCGCTTCAGCCGAAAGCGCATATTTTAGTGATGCATTCATCTGCCAGAGCTCGTCTCGACTGTCGGTTGCGGTGCTTGCGCTGTCTGCATATTTGTCGTCAAACCATTCATAGCGGCCGCCTATTTTCACGCGCAAGTTGTTGCCGAATGCGGGTGAAAGCTGCCCGAATAATGCGAGTCTTTCGGTCTGGTAGCGACTTGCAAGCGCAAGCGGTGCATCGCCAACCCTGTTTCTTTGTAATTCGACCTCGCGATCCTGTGCGAAAAAGCCGAACAGATAGATATCATTTTGCAGTTTGAATTCGGCGCTGTAGTCGTTGCGCTCGCGCCGGTAGCCATCGAAGCTGTCGAAAAATCCAAAACCGCCGCAACTGGCAGCGACGCATAGCGACGGGTCCGCCCAGTCTTCATCGTAGCTGTATAGCGTGTCTGCCTGCAGCCAAGTGAGGCGATACTGGATTTCGCTGGCGTCAAAAACCGGCTCGCCGAGTGTTGCCGCCAGCGCCGTGACGCGCTGCATGTCGCGGCCCGGCTGGTCACTTTGCGTAAGCACGCCGGTGTTACCCAGCGAAAAGGCATCGTAGCCGTTGTCATTGTCGATATGCAGTGCAGTTATTTTCATCGCTTTGTCGTCATCGCCGCGCCAGTCGATATTGAGTTTGCCAATAAATTCGTCCTGCCTGCCCGTATTGTCGCTGGTGAGGAAGCGATTTTCGATGTAGCCATCACTGCGATATTGGCGCGCGGCGAGGCGTACGCCGGTGTTTTCACTGAGCGGCCCGGAAATCGCGCCACCCAACTGTCGCGATGCAAATTTGCCAACGCCGGTTTCTAAAAACGCCTCGTTTTCGTCGCCGGCAACATTGGATACGATATTGATTGAGCCGGCCAGTGCGCTGGCACCCAATGCCGTGCCTTGCGGGCCACGCTGTATTTCGAGCTGCTGCGTGTCGAATAGTAACGCTGCACCAAACAATCCGCTGAAGTCGATGCCATCTACCACCAGCCCCACCGAGGGGTAAGCCTTGGGATCCACGAACTGTTCGATATCCCCAATGCCGCGCATTTGCACAAAGCGGGCACGCGAAGCGCCTCCGGAGAAATTGACGTTGGGCGCGGCGCCCACTACCTGCTCGATATGTTGTGTATTGTTTCTTGTCAGCCAGTCTTCGTCAAAAATAGCGATGCTGGCAGCCGTGTTTGCAAGCGTCCCCCGGTCCAGTGATGAATACACCACCACTTCCTGCATCGCAAGCGCATGCGCGGCCAGGGTTTGCAGTGCGTACAGTGAAATAAAGGCAGCGAACAATGCACAACGACGCATTAGCGAGTCTCCATTTGGCCAATGAAAACCCGGCAGTCGAACGAGGGAATGGCGACGATGCGTCGCGGAATGAATTTCCTATTCCTACGCCGGTACTAACCGGATCAGGTTCAAAGGGTTCCTGCGATGCAACAAGCAGGTCTCAGGCCGTAGCCACCCCTGAGGATCGCGCGGATTGTAGCGATTATGAATTGCTATTGCCAGCAGCATTGTGCCGGCAGCGCTTTGCGAGCAGCTTGGCGCCGTTGTGCAGTGCCTGCGTAACTGGCCCCGGACAGCTTCAGTGGCCGTCGTGCAATTCGCGGTTGGCGTATCTGCGAATAAACCAGCCTGCGGTGGGTGCTTGTACCAGCATGGAAAATACCACCACGCCGAACACCATCGACTGGATGGTCCACCAGTAGGGTAGTTCGACCGGTAGCGACAGTGCCAGCACCACCGCGATGATGCCGCGCACGCCACCCCAGCTCATCACCAGCAACCAGCCTGCGGGAATCGGATAAGTATTACCGCGCGTCGCAAACCCTGCAGCATAGATTGTCGCGAAGCGGGCAAGCAGCGTTGCCGCGATGGCGATCAGTATCGCCAGCCATTGGTGGCTGAACATCGAAAACTGCATCACCAGGCCCAGCAGTACGAACACGATGGTGTTGAAAAACTTGCCCAGCCAGGCCCAGGTTGGCTGAACATCTTTTAGCAGCACCGCTTCGTGCTCGCGCAGCAGCATCTTGGAAGTAATGGCCGCTGTCATGACGGCAAGAATGCCCGATACATGCAGCCAGTGTTCGGCGACGTAAAAACTCGCGAACGCGAGTATTACCAGCGCCAGCGTTGCCGCGCTGCGATCGCGCAGCGCGAGGCAGACAATCGCTGCCAACAGCCCTGCTACGAAGCCTGTCAGCAAGCCACCAAAAAACGTCGTTGCGAAGTAGGCCAGGTAGCTGCTTTCGCCCGTGCCGTCGTCGACCATCCCCATCGCGATGGCAAGTACGACAGAAAAAAGTACCACGGCAGTGGCGTCGTTAAACAGGCTTTCGCCCTCCATCAGTGTGGCGAGGTCCCTGGGTGCGTTGAGTTTTTGCAGCGTGCTGATGACCGAGGCGGGATCAGTGGCAGAGAGAATCGCGCCGGTGAGCAGCGCGGCGATAAAAGGAAAGCCCGGGTGGTTTATTCCGTAAAATACACCGACTGCAACCACCAGGCTCGCGAGCAGCACACCGAGTGTAGCGAGCAGCAATATCGGCCACAGCCAGCGCTTCAACAGCGACATCTGCAAATGCCAGGCTGCTTCAAACACCAGAATCGGCAGCACCACATAAAATACCAGGTCATGAATATTGCTGGCGCGTATACCGGTGTCGATACCGAGAAAGGGTAGTGCCTGGCCACCGATCAGGCCAAGTAGCGCGCAGCTCAGCGCCGCATCGAGTTTGCTGACTCGTGCCAGCACCAGCCCTGCAAGACCCAGCGCGGCGAGGAAAAGTATTTGCCCTGTAAGTAGTGGTATCGTTGTTTGCATAGGTGATCCTTTAGCTGCGCCCTGGCCTGTGGCTGCCAGCAAGCGCGTTACATGCCCGCTTCCAGGGCGGCTTCCCCGCGCGTGTAGCGTTTGCGGTATTCGCTGCGTGTTTCCACATCCGGATGTACCTGGTTCATGGGCACAGGCATGCCTTCATTATTGATGATCTGCGCATGCGAGCGATTCAGTGCACGCGGTTCCGCGACCCCGCAGGAATGCGCGATCGTACCCACTTCGTAAACCATGTTCTTTGCATAATTAGCGACACGTTCGGTTTTGTTGGCTGGGTCGAGACCGCGCTGCAGGTCCGGATCATGTGTAGTGATGCCGGTGGGACAAGTATTTTTGTTGCACTGCATGGCCTGTATGCAACCCAGCGAAAACATGTAGCCGCGCGCTGAGGTGACAAAATCGGCGCCCATGCACAGCGCCCAGGCGATATGGCTGGGGTTGACCAGTTTGCCCGAACAAATAACCTTGATCCGCTCGCGCAGGCCGTACTCGTTCAGTTTGTCGACAAACAGTGGCAGGCTGCGCCGCAATGGCAGGCCCATAAAATCTATCAGGCTTTGTGGCGCTGCACCGGTACCGCCGTCAGCGCCGTCGATGGTAATAAAGTCCGGTGCGAAGTCGAGGCCTCGTCGGTGAATCGCGTGCATGAAATCATCAATCCACTCCACCTTGCCGATAACGGTTTTAAAACCGCAGGGCTTGCCGGTGACATGGCGAATATGCGCGATCATTTCCAGCAGGTCATCGACACTGCGTATATCAGGGTGGCCATTGGGGCTAATCGAGCTTTCACCCTCCGGAATGCCGCGGGTTGATGCAATGAGTGGTGTAACTTTGACCGCGGGCAGGATGCCGCCTTTGCCAGGTTTGGCGCCCTGGCTGATCTTTATCTCGAACATGCGCACTTCTTTTCTGGTGGCTAGCTCCAGCAGTTTTGCATCGCTCAGCTTGCCTTTTTCGTCGCGCACACCGTATTTGGCTGTGCCAATCTGGAAAACCAGGTCGCAGCCACCTTCCAGGTGAAAGGGCGAGAGCCCGCCCTCTCCGGTATTGAGCCAGATGCCGGCTTTTTTTGCACCGTGTGAAAGCGCTTGCACGGCGGGCACCGAGATCGCGCCAAAACTCATGCCGGAAATATTAAAAATCGAACGGGTCTTGTAGGGGACTTCGCAATAGCCCTCGCCAATAATTACCGGGCGCGTTTCGGCGATATCCTCGCTCAGCACCGGAAACATGTCGTTGACGAACAGCACATCGCCGGCGCGATTCATCGGGTTGGTTGATCCAAAGGCTACCGTTGAATCGATGTTTTTTGCCGCACGGTAAACCCAGGCACGCTGTGCGCGATTGAAAGGCAGCTCTTCACGGTCCATCGAAAAAAAGTACTGGCGGAAGAATTCACCCAGGTGCTCGAACATGTAACGGAAACGGCCGATTACCGGATAGTTGCGCCGTATTGCCTGCCCTGTTTGAGTGACATCGCTTAAATAGAAATACAGCAGGACCAGCGCGCCGATTATTAAGAGCAGGAGCAGCAATAGCGCACTGACCTGCAAGACAGCTGCCGCAATGTTTTGTAAGGTACTTAAATCTGTCGCCTGCATTGTTCGTGCCTCCGGAACTTCACACAAGCTTGATAAACATCTTTCGAATACTACTCCCTTTTTTGACAGAGCTGAATCTCGCGCCCGCGCCGATTCCTGACGGCGCAGCGCCTGGCAGATGCCAGTCGCGAATTTCCTGCCAGAGCCCGCTACGCGGTGCCCGTAATATCGCTTGGAGTGATTGCATGCGGGCTGTAAAATATCGCATTTGCAATCGAGCGATAAACGGAGAATTCTTATGCGATTACCAGTTGCCCTGTTAACTACCCTGTTGTTCCTGCCAGGTTGCGCGGAAAGCGATAATGCAGCCAACAGCAATAATGCAAGCGGCGGTAATGATGTTACCGCGAAGCAAAGTGCTGCGGCGAGCGCAGTCGAAAACGGGGCTGGCATTGCCGACGCTGCGGCCGGCGTTTACCACTTGGACAAGACGCATGGCTATGTGACTTTCAGCTATTCGCACCAGGGCTATTCACGGCCATGGCTGCGTTTCCGTGATGTGGATGCAACGCTGCAGCTGGATCCAGCTGATATATCGCAGAGCAAGCTGCAGGTGAATATCGATGCGAGCAGCATAGACTCGGGCGTGGATATATTTGACGAACACCTGCGCGGTGACAAATTTTTCGACGTCGCAAAATATCCGGCAATCGAATACGTCGCCACCGACGTCACAACAGGTGCAAAGGCAAATACGCTTTCAATAGCGGGTATCCTCACCATGAAAGGTGTAGCCAGGCCGCTGGCGCTGGAGGCCACCTTTAACAAGAGCGGCCTGCATTTTAAAACCAAAAAGCCGCAGCTGGGCTTCTCGGCGAAAGCGTTGCTAAAGCGCAGCGAATGGGACCTGGGCTATGGGGTCCCGATGGTTGGCGATGACGTGGAAGTGATCATCGAAGCAGAGTTTATGCAGCCGTGATTCGCAACGGGCCGAAGGCCCGGAGATCATTAATCCTCGCAATTCGCTGAGATAACCCGGCAAGACCGGGCGGAACGTTGTGCACACCGCTTGGCATATGTGCTTGCGTGGTAGAATCCTGCACGCTTGCAGGGCCATCAAATAACCGGCCCGTTTAGCTTGTGCCCTTTCGCTACCGGAGTGTATTTTGTCGATCAGCTTTGTCGAATCCTGTCGCCTGCCCACGCAGTGGGGCGACTTTACCCTGCACGGTTTTGAAGATGCTGCAGCGGACAAGGAGCACGTGGCGCTGTCGATGGGAGAAATCTCTAATGGCGAGCCGGTGCTGGCGCGTATACATTCGGAATGCCTGACCGGTGACGCGCTCTACAGCACACGCTGCGACTGCGGTTCACAACTGGCGCACGCCATGCAACAGATTGCGGCTGAAGGCAGGGGGCTGTTGCTCTATCTTAAGCAGGAGGGGCGTGGCATAGGCTTGCTCAACAAGGTGCGCGCCTACCGCTTGCAGGATGCAGGCGCAGACACCGTCGAGGCTAACGAACACCTGGGCTTTGGCGCGGACCTGCGCGACTACAGTATTTGCAAGGCGATGCTCGAACACCTCGGCGTAAGTTCGCTGCGCCTGATGACTAACAATCCGAAAAAAATCATCGCGCTCGAGTCGATGGGCTTTGTGGTTACCGAGCGACTTTCGATCCAGACCGGGCAGACGCCGCACAACGCGAAATACCTCGCCACCAAGCAGGGCAAGCTGGGCCACTTGCTGGGCGACTAGCAGTCGGGTTTATTTGCTGTTGTGCAGACAATGCCCGAGCTGAAAAAACCGGGCTGGTTTGTAAGCAATCAGGCCTTGCTGACCGCCGCGCGCTGGCCGCGCTTGTTTACCACGGTATTTTCAACCTGCGCCGCTACAATTTCTTCACGCGCTAGCGGCGCGGCCTTGTTTTCCTGTCGAGAGTTTTCCTGTCGAGAGTTTTCCTGTCGAGAGTTTTCCTGTCCAGAGTTTTCATGTGCAGAGTTCCCGTGTGCAGATTCACGCTTGCTGTGTTCAGATGCAGTGGTGCGCGCTGTATGTTCCTGCGCAGGCAAATCAGCAAGCCGCGCCCTGATTCGCGCGGTGATGCCCTGAGCATCCAGGCCGCACTGGGC
>JBATGO010000230.1:0-1692 GCA_049665845.1 Pseudomonadales bacterium
CTCGCAAGGAGTGTGAGGCGGTTTTTTCAGCGAATCAATTTGACCGCGTGATTCATCTTGCAGCACAAGCAGGCGTGCGCTATTCCATTGATCATCCGCAGGCCTATATCACTTCGAACCTGGTTGGCTTCGCCAACATACTGGAAGGCTGTCGGCATGCTTCGGTCGAGCATCTGGTCTACGCATCCAGCAGTTCTGTGTATGGTGCCAATACGCGCCAGCCGTTTCGCGAGTCGGACAATGTAGACCACCCGTTTAGTCTGTATGCGGCGACAAAAAAATCCAATGAGCTGATGGCGCATACATACAGCCACCTTTACCAGTTGCCTACTACCGGGCTGAGATTTTTTACCGTATACGGCCCCTGGGGTCGCCCCGACATGGCGCCAATCAAGTTCGCGCAAAAAATTAGCAAGGGCGAGCCGATTGATGTATACAACTACGGAAATCATCGACGCGATTTTACCTATATCGATGATATTGTAGACGGGGTGATTTCTGCTGCAGATGTTATCGCTACAGGATCCGCAACATGGGATAGCGATACGCCGGATCCGGCAATTTCCAAAGCACCTTATCGGCTATACAACATTGGCTGCAGCAGCCCGGTACATTTAATGCAATTCATCGAATTATTGGAAGGCGCGCTGGGAAAAACAGTGGAAAAGAACCTGTTGCCGATGCAGCTGGGTGATGTACCGGATACCTACGCGGATGTTAGCCTGCTGGCCGATAAAGTCGGTTATCAGCCGAAGACGCCTGTGAAAGAGGGTGTCGAAAAGTTTGTCGCCTGGTTTAAACAATATTACAAGGTTTAATCAGCCGCTCGTACAGTTAGCGATTGTGCAAAGAGTGTTTTAGCAATGCAAAAAAAAGTAAGTTACCAGTCTGTGTGTGTGATGGGACTCGGCTACATCGGGCTCCCGACTGCTTCGTTATTGGCGACAAAAGGATTTAAGGTCACAGGCGTAGACGTAAGCAGCAAGGTCGTGGATACCATTAACCAGGGTGAAATCCATATTGTTGAGCCGGATCTCGATATTCTGGTCAAGTCTGCGGTGCATTCGGGGAATCTTTCTGCAAGCCTTGAGCCGGTGGAAGCAGATGTATTTATTATCGCGGTGCCCACACCTTTCAAGGATGGCGGCCCGGGGCACGTGTCCGGAAAAAAGCCTGACCTCAGCTACATAGAAGCAGCCACGCGCAAAATTGCGCCTTTTGTGAAACCCGGTAACCTTGTGATACTGGAATCAACAAGCCCGGTAGGCACAACCGATGAAGTAGTCGCGGCGATATTGGCGGAAAATGGCGTCGGTTCCGCGCACGGCGTATTTATTGCGCACTGTCCGGAGCGAGTCCTGCCAGGCAGAATATTGATTGAGCTTGTCGAGAACGATCTGGTTGTTGGCGGAATAAATGCAGACTCGACCCAGGTTGCGGCGGAGTTCTACAAGCAGTTTGTCAGGGGAGAGGTTCTCCCGACCACGGCAAAAACCGCAGAGATGGTAAAGCTCACCGAAAATTCCTCGCGCGACGTACAAATTGCATTTGCCAATGAGCTTTCAATGATTTGTGAAACTGAAGACATCAACACCTGGGAGGTAATAGAGCTGGCAAATCGCCATCCACGTGTGAATATACTCCAGCCCGGGCCGGGTGTTGGAGGGCACTGTATTGCAGTGGATCCTTGGT
>JBATGO010000231.1:0-8737 GCA_049665845.1 Pseudomonadales bacterium
TAACTCTGGAGGTGCGCTGGTCAACACGCGCGGTGAACTGGTGGGCATCAACAGCGCGCTGTATTCAAAAACAGGCAACTTCAACGGTATTGGCTTCGCGATCCCCAACGATATATCGCGTCATGTACTGCAGCAACTGATCGAGCACGGTGAAGTAATACGGGGCTGGCTGGGCGTCAGTGGTGAAGAACTGACACCGCCGCGAGCAGAGTATTTCGGCTTTACCATCAAGCGCGGACTGCTGATCAGCGGCCTGGTCAAAGGCGGCCCCGCCGATATTGCCGGCCTGCGACCAGGCGACGTCATCACGCATATCGACGGCGAGGAAATGGGCAGCGGCAATGCCAGCATGAATCGCATTGCACACTCAGCGCCGGGCACGGCAGTGAATATCAGTGTTTACCGCGATGGCGCCACGCAAAACGTACTGGTAAAAATAGGGCGTAAACCCAGCGATCGCTCAGTATGACAATGCCGGATAATACGACAATGCCAAAAAAAATTCACACTAGCAAGGGAACAGAGGAACGCACAGATGAACCAAACGAGACCAAGCCTGCTCAAACGGCTCCTCGACGAAAATAAAGAGTGGCGGGAAAGCCTGCTGGCGGAGGACGATACCGCCTTTTCAAAATTCGCCGACGGGCAGCAGCCGGAATTTTTCTGGCTAGGTTGCTCCGATAGCCGGGTGCCCAGCAACTTGCTGGCAGGACTCGGTCGCGGCGATGCGTTCGTGCACCGCAACATCGCCAATCAGGTCAAGCTTTCAGACACCAGTGTGCAGGCGGCGATAGCCTTTGCGGTGGATACACTTGGCGCCAGGCAACTGGTCGTATGTGGCCATTACGGCTGCGGCGGCATACAGCTCGCCTCCGGGCATGATGCGTACGAGGTCGACCACAAGCTGCGCGAATGGGTAGCGCCAATCACTTCGTTAAGTCAGCAGCACAGCGGCGAACTCGACGCACTGGCAGGGGAAGCCAAGCTGCGCCGCCTCTGCGAAATCAATGTGCAAAAGCAGGTAAACAACGTTGCACTGCACCCCTCTGTGCGCGATTGCTGGGCGCGTGGTGAAAGCCTTGCGGTACACGGCCTGATTTATGATTTGGCCGATGGCACCCTGTACGACCTGCACATCAGCCGCACCGCTTAAAAACCTTGTAATGCCGGTAGCGCGATGGCGGCGTCGAGTGACGAACACATTATCGCTTTATGGATATCCATAACGTTTTTTCGTTCTGGTCGAAGGTGCAAGCGAAACAACCAGGCGTGTGCGCGTAACGCCTGGATTCCTGCCTGAACACAGCTTCGGCTTCTTCACGTGCTGCCTCGTTATTTCCCGCTGCGCCGCATCACTGGTTTTAGCGGCCAGCGCGCAAGCGCCGCGTATTGCACACCGCCGCGTCGATTGCGGGTCGACTCAAACAGCACAAAGGAATCGAACGCCATGGTGAAATCCGGCTGCTGCAGTGGCGCAGGCGGCGCATCGCCCTGCCCTCGCCACAGACTGATATGCGGTGTGAAGGGTTTGCGCGCCTTGTGCAGTTGCAAGCTGCCAACCAGGCTGCGACAGTCGCGCGCCAGTTTTTGCAAGGCGGCAGGCTGCTCGCTAACGCCCAGCCAGACCAGGCCCTGCCGCGCCCAGTAACCAAGGTCATCGAAGTGCAGCGAAAAGCATTCATGCTGCAGCGCCTGCGCGGCATCGCAAAGTGCTTCCAGCTTTGCAGGCGCGCACTCACCCGCAAAGGCCAGCGTGATATGCAGGTTTTCTGCGGGCACACCGGGGCCCAGCGCGGCGCAGGTACGCGAACGCCAGCTATCGATTGCCAGCAGGTCAGCGGGTGCCAGTTCCAGGCCAAAAAAAAGGCGCATCAGGGATTTTCCACACAGCGAAAAGTCAGGTTGATGCGCGCATCGTGCACACGCCTGCGCTTGGGCAACTGGTGCAGCCAGTGGTTCTGCATATCGCCAGCCATTACCAGCAGGCTGCCACTGTGCAGCGCGCAGCTGTAGTAGTGCTCTGCGAGCACGCGGTGTTTAAAGTGAAAATCGCGGCTGGCGCCAAAACTCAGCGAGGCAATTTGCGGCTGCGCGCCAAGTTCCGCTTCGTTATCGGCGTGCCAGCCATTGCTGTCGGCACCATCGCGATACAAGTTGGCCAGCACGCTGTTAAAGTGCAAGCCGGTTGCGCGCTCTACATCCTTTTTTAGTCGTTGCAGGGTGGGCGTCCATTGCAGTGCGCTATGACGCAAGCCCGAGTAGCTGTAATCAATGCCATCATCGCCATAAAAGGCGGTCAGCCGCGGCAGCTTGTGGCGTTTACCAAATACCGTTATATCGGGTTGCTGCCAATCGATGTCTTCAAGCAGTCTGCGATATAACGCCGCTGCACGCTGAGCCGGATAAAAACCTTCACGGAGCATCAGTCTGGCGTTGGGCAGTTGCTGCCAGCACCGGCTGTGAATCTGCATTGGCAGGGGCATACATCAAGCCTTTGCTAATCGACCAGCGCATAGCGCGATGCCAGCAGCTCAATAATCTCAGCATGCGGATTTTCGCTGCGCGGCAGGGGCCGCCCGGTAATCATCTCTGCCATGTCGCGATAGGTGTCCGAAACCTCAAGCATCATTCCTGCAGGCAGTGCGTTATTTTTTGCCAGCGCCAGTCGCTCCTGCATACGCGTCTTGTCGAGCAGTATATCCGGTTCATCAAAATACTGGAGCAGGCGCTGGCGGAAACCTTCCTTGGATTTTTCGATGACTTTACCGCTGCGGAATGCTGCACCGTCCCAGATTCGCGAAGAGTCCGGTGTGCCCACTTCGTCCATATAAATAAGTTCGCGCACGCCATCAGCATTGCGCGCATACCCGAATTCAAATTTTGTATCAACAAAGACCTGGTCAAGATCTTCAAGATGACGACTGATCAGGTCAAAACCCTGCTGCAGCAGCCGTTCGTAATGCGCAACATCATCGCGCGAAGCAAATTTGAATGCAGCATAGTTTTTTTCAAGGTCGCCGCGCGTAACGTTGACATCGTCGGCTTCCGGCACACCGGGAATCCCGCGCAGAATGCCCTTGGTGGACGGCGTGATCAACAATCCCGGCAACTTTTGGTCGCGCTGAAGGCCTTCCGGCATTGCAATACCGCAAAATTCGCGCTCGCCTTTCGCGTAGGCGCGCCACATTGAACCTGTTATATATTGCCGCGCAATCGCCTCAATCAACACCGGCTCGGCTTTCTGTACAATCCATACCAGCGGGTGTGGCACATCGAGAATATGACTGCGCGCGAGGCCCTGCGCGCGAAACTGTTCGAACCAGAAATTTGCAATCGCATTTAATGCTGCGCCCTTGCCCGGCACACCCTTCAAGCCGCCCTCTGCGTGCCAGATACATTCGAACGCAGACAGGCGATCGCTGATCACCATGACAGCCAGTTCGGCATCGGCAGCTACCGGGTAGTTATGCGCCGCAATAAGGCGCGCACTGTCTTTTTCATCCAGCCAGTAAACCGAGCGGACCTTGCCGCTATGCACGACCCGGTGCGTGCGAATCGGTAAATCGTCGCTGGTCACCATTACTTGTCCGGCCAGCGCAGCAGCACTATCTTGCATAGGGTATTCCTGCAGAAAATCGGCCCATGAAACAGGAGGTAGAAGAAACCGGAGGCGGGGGGCCGCGCATTCTAAATCAGCTCGCTGCGCGACTCCAGTCGCAGCGCTGCGGCGCTAGACCGGATACACGTCAAAGCGTACCGCCTTGCTGCTAATGCTGGAAGCGGGTATGCGACCAGCCAGCGCCGCCGCCGCGGGTGGGCGTTTGACCACAACCTTCTGCCTTGCCAACTGCAGCGCAGTTTCCAGCAGCGCCGCCGGCTCCGATGGCGACAAACGCGGCGCATACAATGCGTCGATGCACTGCAGGGCGCGCATCTGTTTGTTCACTGCAGCGCTGCGCTTGAGGCCCTGCCTGCCGGTCGCCGCGCTGGCGCTGTACATCGGGTCGAGATAGACAATGTCGGGCTTGCTGCCGCGCCAGTTTTGCATTGCCGGGACGCTGTCGCCGCTGCGTAAGCTACTGCAGCGAGTTGCTGCTGCTCGCAACTCGGGCTGGTCGCAGCGGGCCGCAGCAGCGAGCGCATGCTCCAGCAGCAGCGCCAGCAGCGGCAACCGCTCGCACAAATGCACTTCGCAACCGGCCGCAGCAAGCAATAACGCGTCGCGACCAAAGCCCGCCGTCGCATCGAGTACCAGCAGTGGCGTCACCGCACTGTTGCGACCTCGCACTGCCCGCACCACACCCTCCGCGGCGACCTTGCTGGCCCGCAGGCGCGCGGGGAAACCGGCGGCTGCAAAATCCACTGCGATACGGGCGCGGGTGCCGGGCAACTCGAATACCCAGCAATGCCGGGCGTAGCGCAGCTGCAGTGTGTGCGCGCTTTCTCCCGAACCCTGCGCACGGCCATCTATGCAGACATCAAGAGCCAGTAATCGCCGCAAAAAAGTTTCGTCAGCCCCTTCGCCATGCACCACGCACAGCGGTGTATCCACTACCGGGCTACCCAAGCTGCTGCACCAAAACCCATTTGCCCAGCACTGCGCCGAGTTGTTCCAGCGTGACCGGTTTGCCGAGAAAATCGTTCATGCCAGACTCGTAACAATGCATTTGGTCCTGCGGCTCAGAGTTTGCGGTCATCGCAACAATCGGTATCTGTGACTCTACGCCCTTGCGCGACCTGATCCAGCGCGTGACTTCGAATCCATTCATGCCGGGCATACGGCAATCCATAAAAACGATATCGAACTCGGTTGCAGAGAAAATTTGTCTTGCCTGTTCGCCATTGTGCGCCTGCGTTACGAGGCAGCCCAGTTCCCTGAGCATGGCCGCGGCAATTTCCAGATTGATCAGGTTGTCATCTACCAGGAGTACGCGACATCCAGGTAGCCCGCCAATTTTTTTGCAGGCCGCCGGGACAGGCACCGGGGGCTTATCGTCGATGTATTGCGCGAGCTCGCTGATCAATCGCTGCAGCCTGAGCGGCCCGGTGATACGCGTCACGTTCCTGCCGCCCGCTAGCGGGCCAGGCAAGCTGCCGCCATTGCTTTCACAACCAGCAACAAATAACAGTCTTAGCATGTCGCGTGCCGCCAGCGCAGCCAGCGCTTCCTGCAACGCCCGGTTGCTGCCCGCGCGCGATTCCGCGTACAAAACTGTCGTATGGCCTTGTTGCGGCTGCGGAATCCAGCGCCCTGCTTCCTCGCGGCTCGCGTGCTGTAATGTTGTGGCTGACGGCGGCAAAGCCAGCACCGCTGACTCAAAGCCCGCCAGTTCCGCGAGTCCTGCCAGGTTGGCGACAAGCGCTTCGGTATCAGCACAAACAAGCAGCGTATGCGGTCCTGAAGCAGCTGCCACCGGTCGTGGTGCAGGCACCCGAGCCACTTCGGTAAAGGGAATACAGACAAAAAATTCGCTGCCTTTGCCAGGTTCGCTGACAACGCCGATATCGCCCTGCAGCAAATCCGCGATTTTTTCCGATATCGCCAGGCCGAGGCCAGTACCGCTGTACTTGCGCGTTGTTGAACCGTCACTTTGCGCGTAAGGCAGGAAGATTTTTTTCTGTTCCTGCGCGTCAATGCCGATACCGCTGTCGATTACCGCCAGCCTGATCCAGACCTTCTGCTGCGCAACAGTCTCCCGCGTTACGCGAAGTTCAATCGTACCGCTGTCGGTAAACTTGATCGCATTATTGAGGAAATTATTCAATAGCTGGCGTATTTTGTTCGGATCGGATTCAAGTATGAACGGCAGGCGCTTGTCGTAGCTAAGCATGACATCGAGGTGCTCGGCATCACTTGACCGGGATTGCAGCGCAACCAGTTCTTCGAGCAATGCGTGCAGGTCAAAGGCTGTGGAATTCACGGTGGACTGGTCGAGTGTCAGTCGCGAAAAATCTAGAATATCGTTAATCAGTTCCACCAGCGCAGTGCTGGCAGACTCGGCCAGCGCAACGTACTCCTGTTGCTGCATATCCAGACCGGACCGTCGCAACAGGTCGAGTGTACCGACGATGCCGTTTAGCGGCGTGCGAATTTCGTGACTGACATTGGCGGCAAATTCCGATTTCAGGCGAGCCGCATCCAGCGCATGGTCCCTCGCGCTGGCCAGTTCGACGTTGCGCTCTTCCAGCACCTGCATCATGTTGTTGAAAGAGTTGGCAAGCAGCAGTGTTTCCCGCGAGCCCGACAGGTTTACGCGCTGGCTGTGGTCCTGCCCTTCGGCGCTGGCGCGCATGGTTTCAACAAAATCCTCGAGCGGCCGGGTAAGAAAATTACCGAGACGACGCAATGCAAACACCAGTAGCAAAGAGAAAAAAGTGATTACCGCGATGTTGCCCGCTATGATTTTATCGCGCGCCGCATAAAGCTGGTCCTTGCTAATCCGGATGCGCACCCAACCTATAAGGCTTTTTTGTTCCTGCACTGCTTCCTGGTCAACCAGGGTTGGTTCCGCACTATCGGCAAACACGGGTGCGATAAACTCCCAGAATTGATGCGTCTCCCTCGCCAATCGGGTCTGCTCAAGGCCGAGATGCCTGGCGGAATCAAATGCTTCCGGATTTTTGTCGGCACCGAACGCGGAAAGTACGCTGCCATCAAATTCGTACACTACAGCACTTTCCATGCCCGGGAAGAGCCGCACAACTTCCACTGCACGACGCGCGCCCTCCGGGCTGCCAATCAGCACATAGAGTTTGACCTGCTCGGCCAGTACGCTGGCAATATTCTTGCCGCTGCGCATAAAGTCATTTGACAGCGCGCTGCTGATCAACAGTGAAGAACCAATTGCGGTCGCGATAACAGTGACCAACAGGCTGCCCGCGACCATAGCCGTGATCTGCGAACCGAGGCGCCAGCCTGACCTGCCAAGCCGTTGCTGGCCCGGGTCCACCTGATCCTGCTCGCGTTTTACTGCAGTAGCTGCGTCCATGTTTAGGAGGTGTTCCTGCAGGCGCGCGCCCGGAAAAACGCGACGCCTGAAAAAACCGCTAGCAGAGCTCCAGCCAGTCGAAGCCATGCTGCTGGTCGGCGACGATAACCTTGTCGCGTTGTGGAAAAACCTGGCTAATTTCCTGCAGCGCAAGGTGCTTGCAATTATTTTTTTCGCTAAGGTGTGCAAGTACCAGCCATTGCAGTCTTTCCGGTTGCAGATCACCGAGTAATTCGCGCGCCTGTACATTGCTGAGATGACCCCAATCGCCGCGCACACGTTGCTTGACCGATTCCGGATAGGGGCCCTGCATCAACATTTCGACATCGTGATTGCACTCCAGCACGAGCCCGTCGCAACCACTGAAAGCATCCACCACGTGCGCGGAGGCACTGCCCAGGTCGGTGAGCAGGCCCAGCCGGCGCGAGCCGCGGCTAATATTCTCCTCATTCACTTCGCGCACAAGGTACTGGCAGGGCTCGCGCGCATCGTGAGGCACGATCACCGCCCGTACTGCCAGCGATCCGAGCAGAACTTCCTGCCGGTCAGTGACAAAATTGATATCGGCAATATCGGTACAGGCAGCGGCCAGCGCAGTGCCATGGCTCATGAAGACCGGCATCGGGCGGCGACGCAACAGGCTTTTCAGGCCGCGAATATGATCGCCGTGTTCATGTGTGACAAAAACGGCGTCAAGACTCTCGAGGCCAAGGTCGAGTCGCTGCAGCGCCGTTTCCATTTGCCGCACCGGCAGGCCGCAGTCAAGCAACAGCTGCGTGCCATGGTGCGAGACGATCAGCGCATTGCCTTTGCTGCCGCTGCCAAGTGACGCGAATCGCATCGGCGTCAGCTAAGCTTCTGCAGAATTTTACGCAACAGGAATGCCTGTTCATTCGGCCGTAACAGCGGCAGTTCGCGACGCTGCAGGGTAATTTTTACGCCCTCGCCGGATTCCTGCGCACGCACCGTCAGCGGCGCGTCACTGGCCTCTGTGTCACCTTCCGGTTTGCGTGAAAACAGGCGTTTCAGCATGCCAGGTTTCTTCTCGCGCTTTGCCTTGTCTATATACTCGGCAAAGTATTGCCCCGCGTTTCTGTCGAGGTCACGCACTTCGAATGAAGCCTTTTTCAACGCCAGCCCCAGTGACGCCCAACCGCGATCATAGGGAAGTTCGAGCAACAGGAAAGGGTTGCCATCGTCTGCATAGCGCAACTGGACCTTGCTCGCGGTGCCCAGCCCCTGCGCCAGCAGCGAGTGCGAACTGCGATCGGGTGAATTGGCGAGCTGTTCGGCAAACAAGGTCAGCATGTTTTTGCGCCGCGCGTCGTCCGACAATGCCGTGCCTGGCTGCCCCGGGTCGCGTTCGCGATAAAAGTGCTGTACGCGCACTTCGGTTGAATTTTTTTGCACCCCCGCGCCCAGCGCGAAGCGATAGGACTCAAGCTTGCCGCTGGCATCACTCAACAGTTCCGTTTCGATCAGACCCGCCTGCGCATCGCTGCGCGCCAGCGCAATCTGGTTAGATGCAAGAAAGCGCATCAGCAATGGCCAGGTTTGGCTGGGTGCACGCTGCACCAGGATCCACTCATCGCCCTCGAAGCGCTGGATGCGCACGCTGCCCCTGCCTTCAACTTCATCGAGCGGTTCAACCCTTGGCACTTCGAAACTGTCAGGCAACACCTTGCTGTACGTCAGCGCTGGTATCGGATAGGCATCTTCAATAGGTTGTGTGCCGATTTGCTCTGGCC
>JBATGO010000232.1:0-2481 GCA_049665845.1 Pseudomonadales bacterium
GTGGTGGTACTGGCCCGGCAACCGGCACCAATGCAACCACCTGTACGCCAGGGCCGTGGAATATCGGCAAGATGTTGCAGGCGACAGATTGCATGCCGATGAATTTCGGATTTTTGGGCAAGGGTAACGGCAGCTTGCCCGAAGCGCTGGAGGAGCAGCTCGCCGCAGGGGCCTGTGGCCTGAAGCTGCACGAAGACTGGGGCACAACGCCTGCCTCTATCGATAATTGCCTTGCGGTTGCTGAGCGCTATGATGTGCAGGTAGCGATTCACACTGACACACTGAACGAGTCGGGTTTTGTCGAGGATACACTGGCTGCGTTCAAGGGTCGCACCATCCACACTTACCATACCGAAGGCGCCGGTGGCGGCCACGCGCCCGATATTATTCGCGCCTGTGCCGAAACGAATGTGTTGCCTTCATCTACTAACCCAACGCGACCTTATACGGTCAATACGGTTGATGAGCATCTCGACATGCTGATGGTCTGTCATCACCTTGATTCGAGTATTCCCGAAGATGTTGCTTTTGCAGACTCGCGTATTCGCAAGGAGACTATCGCGGCTGAGGACCTGCTGCACGATATGGGCGCGTTCAGCATGATTGCCTCTGATTCGCAGGCGATGGGTCGCGTCGGCGAAGTGCTTACACGCACCTGGCAAACTGCGCACAAGATGAAAGAGCAGTTTGGTGCGCTGAGTGAAGATAACGCGCGTAGCGACAACTTCAGGGTGAAGCGCTATATCGCGAAATACACTATCAATCCTGCCATTGCGCACGGCATCGCCGGCGAAGTGGGGTCAATTGAAGTGGGTAAGCTGGCGGATCTGGTACTGTGGAAGCCGGCTTTCTTTGGTATCAAGCCTGCAATTATTGTCAAGGGTGGTTTTATCGCCGCCGCGCCGATGGGTGATGCAAACGCGTCCATTCCCACGCCGCAACCAGTGCACTATCGGCCAATGTTCGGCGCATTCGGGCGCGCGGCGAGTGCAACCAGCGTGACGTTTACCAGCGACGCGGCGCTTCGTTCCGGCGCGCTCGATAAGCTGGGTACGCAACGCGGCTTTGTGGCCTGTCGTAATACGCGCGTTATTGGCAAAAAGGATATGTTGCTCAATAACGCAATGCCGAAAATTGAGGTCGACTCGCAAACCTATGAAGTTCGGGCCAATGGCAGGTTGCTTACCTGTGAACCCGCGAAAGTGCTGCCGCTGGCGCAGCTCTATTCATTATTTTAGGCTCGGATTGGCCAAAGATTATGTTGGAAGTCCATCGCAAGGCGTCGCCATCTTTTCAGGCTGAGATTGTGGATACTATCGTGCTCGATCACGTTCAGCGTGAGAAGGGCCGCTTGAAAGTTATCAGTAGCAATGGTCAGGAGGTCGGTTTGTTTCTCGAGCGCGGCAAGCTGTTGCACAGGGGCGATGTACTGCGAACCGATTGCAACAAGTACCTGCGCGTAGAGCTCGCAAAGGAGCCGGTGATTACCGCAAGCGCAAAATGCTGGGAGGCTTTCAGCCGTGCCTGTTACCACCTTGGCAATCGGCATGTCAGGTTGCAACTCGGAGAGATGTGGCTGCGGTTTCAGGAAGACCCGGTGCTGGTCGAGCTGGTCGAACATTTGGGTCTGACAGCGCAGCGCGAGATGGCAGAATTCGAGCCAGAGTCCGGCGCCTATGGTCACGGGCATGCGGGCAAGGCCGGGCATCATGCCCACAACTGAAAGCAGCTTGCCTTTGCTGCGTTTGTTGCAGCTCGCCAGCTCAAATCTGCCAGTCGGCGGCTATACCTTTTCGCAAGGTCTCGAATACGCAATAGATGCCGGCTGGCTGGTTAATGTTGAGGATGTACAGAGCTGGATTGAGCACTCCGCTGCGGCAACGCTGGCTTGCACGGATATACCTGTTATCAAGCGCCAAATGCAATGCATTGAGCAAAGGGATTGGGCCACACTTCAGCACTGGAACGACACCGTTTTGGCGATGCGTGAAACCGGTGAACTGCAGCTGGCCGACCTTGCCATGGGTGAAGCGCTATTGCGCCTGGGCAGGCAAATGGTTGCTGTATTGCCGGATTTTTGCCTGCAGAGGCGAGCGCGCCTGTCTTACCTGACCATGTATGCGCTGGTGGCGCGTGATATGGCGGTTTCGGTGGAAGATGCTTGCGCTGGACATGCATGGACGGTGCTGGAAAGCCAGGTAATGGCCGCTACCAAGCTGTTGCCTATGGGGCAGAGCGCAGCGCAATTGATGCTTAAAACTCTCGCAGTCGTCATTGCAAACAGCGTTGCATCGGGGCTGTTGCTCGCCGACGAGGAGATCGGGCTAAGTATGCCGGGCATTGCGATAGCCAGCAGTTTGCACGAAACACAGTATTCGAGATTATATCGCTCGTAGTATTCGCCAGTTAATTTTTTTTTGAAAAGAGGAGCCAGTCGTAATGAAGCAAACGTTACGTGTTGGGGTGGGCGGTCCGGTAGGT
>JBATGO010000233.1:0-3603 GCA_049665845.1 Pseudomonadales bacterium
GGTTAGCACTTGGGCACGTAATTTGCTTTATAAAACAATGTCTTAGCTTGCAAAGTGTTCAATTGGTCGCTGCTTGTACAGTCGTTATCGGGCGCTGTCTCCCGAAACGAAGACCAGTAGCGATGCACAGACCCTCGCGCGATCCTGAGAGACGAATACCAGGATCCCATGAGGGAATACGACGCATCACTAATTGCAAGTTGTTGTAAAAGCTGCACATTGAAGCTTGTTTGAGCAGTGCAAAATATAGCGGCGGGTGGCAGAATGCGCCCCGCGAAAGCGGCGGAAGATTCGTCCGGTTAAAGTAACCTCGAAGCTTGCAAATTGCGAGCGATCAAAAGGAAACAGTTATGAACACATTGAAACGATTGGCGCTGGTAAGCATGTTGTTGGGCTTGAGCCAGGCTGCCAGTGCAATGCTTATCGTCGGCAAGAACAGCGCCGATAACCAGGCAAATTTTGAAATCGATGGGAATAAAATCGTCATCACCAACCTGTCGACCGGCGTTATCACCGGCTTCGGTTTTCATGCGGAAATTGATGAAGATGAGCTCGATCTTGAAGAGGTAGTGGGTACACTTGATAACAAGGCGTGGAAGGTGCTGACTGGCAGTAACACCAAGGGATATCAGTTTGCAGTCGGTACCGGCAAGAATGTATTCGGCGGCAAAACCCAGGACGGTATCAAAAAGGGCGAAAAAGGTATTTTCGAGCTCGATCTGGATGATGACGAGGTGCTGGGCTCACCGCACAAGATATTTGTGCGCTTCCAGAATACGACCAACCGTGAAGGCAGCGACAAAGGCTACGATTGTCTCTCGGGCGATGTTGAGTGCAAGAAAATCGGTGTGCCGGAACCGCAGACACTCGCGCTGCTGGTCGCCGGTCTTATTGGACTCCGGGCTTGCCGCAAGAAAGCCTGACAATTTCCGTAATATTACAAACGCTCCTTTCAGGGGCGTTTTTTTTTGCCTGAATTTTCTTACCGCAGCAAGTATGTCACGTTTACGGCATGGATAAAGCAACCGGCTCGGAAAATTCACTGACTCTTCCGTCAGTGTCCACGACCGCTATCGAAAAAAGGTAGCTGCCGCTTGGCAGATCTGCGATTAGGTAGTCGGTTACCAGGTTGCCGGCAGCGTCCCATGCAGTGATATGCTTACTGGTGCCATTGCCAAAATCTCCTTCCGGATGAAAATAGACTTCGAAACTAGCAATTTCCGATGATGACAATACGCTGCCATCGCTGCGCGTAGCTGGTGCAGTCCAGTCCAGCGCTACATCGTAAATCAATTCAGGCGCCGGTAAGGGCTCTTCCGGTTCCGGCAACGGCTCTGTCACTGAAAACGCCACGACCACTGAGGATGCAAGCTCGCCAGCGTCCGCACAGGTAGCAGTAAGCTGATATTCGCCGGCAGCGAGCGGCGCGCTTGCGGTTATATCGACTTCGAAGGGAGCAATCGAATCCCTGAAGATATGCAGTCCATTGAGTGAAAAGTCGCAAAAACTAATCTCACCCTCTGGATCCTGTGCGCTTACCGATGCTGTCACAACTTCACCCGCCGGAAATACGGAATTTGCGACGGGTGAAAGAATACTGACCTGAGGCGGCGTATTTTCAGTCTCAGGCGGAGGTAGCGCATAGCTGCCGGTATCGTCACCTGCATCAGCGTCATCGAACTTTGTTTTTTTTTGCTTACCTTTGGAAACGCCCGGTGAAGCCTGCTCCTCATTTAGCCAGCGGCCACCTTTTGCGGCAAGCGATGGAACACTAAATGAAAGCAGCAAGGTAATTAATAGCAATATGCGTAGCGTCATCGGCGGCTCCCTTCTCAGCAATTAGCTTTTAGAATAAGGAACTTCGCGGTCGATAACGCTGACAACGATCACAGCTGGCAATTTGGATAGCGCCGCTGCCTGGCAATATTTTTATTTGAGAACCGTTCGTGAATTACAAACAATCAGGATCACATAAGAAGTGTGCAGAACCTTGCAGAAACTGCGTGAAAAAGCCTGCGCTCTCAGGGAATGTCGAGATTGACAGGCGTAGCAAACTGGCTAACCCTGCCCTGTGTATCGATCGTAGCAATACTGAATGCCCAATTACCACTGCCAAGGCTATCCAGTATATAACTGGTTACCAGTGCTCCGTTGTTCGCGCGCGCCGCTACAAATTCGTCGGCATAACTTGTGTTACCGCCAGGCTGGTAATAGTGAATTACGTAACTGTCAATTTCCGCAACCGCCAACGCGCTACCGTCTTCACGCGTGGTGGGCACAATCCAGTCAAGCAGCACATTTGTACTGCCTGCCTGCGCGCTGCCAATTGAACCGACAGAAATCGTACGTTCTATCTGGGCCGTCTCGCCACTTGTCGACGTGCAATCTGCCTGTAGCTGATGCGAGCCGGCAGTCAGCGCCAGCAGTACCGAATCGACAGATCCTGAGCCTGGGCCCCACTGGTAAGGCGCGTAATTTTCCTGCCGCAACAGCGAACCGTTGTAGTAAAGCCGGCAGTGCTGGATTTCAAAATCATTATCCGAAGAAATAATTTCTACAGAAAGATTTTCTCCGGATTGCAAATTGCCTGTAGAACCGGAATCAAGAAACTGAATTCGACTGCCGGAGAGCGGGGGTGATTGTACAGTAAGCAAACGCTGTGCCGTTGCCGTTAGTCCGTGGCTATTCCCGCAAACAGCCCTGAGCGTGTAAACACCCGGGAGCAGCCTTGCCGCAAAACCATTGAAAACGTAAGGAGCGTAATCATCTCTGCGTTGAAGGCTATCATTCACATATAGCTCGCAGTAATCGATAGTTCCTGTCGCGCTGGAAGCATTTAGAATTACCGGGAGAGATTGATTCTGAATGTGTACTAAATCTCGCACAGGTGAATCAAATACAACGACCGGAGCGCTAATGGGCATCGCCGTAATAGTGAGAGTAACGCTTTCACTTATGGCGTAATCACCTCCCCCAGAAAGACAACCAGCTTCCATAATGTAATTCCCGGCAGCAAGGCCCCGTATAAAATTTGGAAAATCATAAGGACCGTTGTGTATCTGTCGCCAGCGCACGTTATTCAAATAGATTTCGCAATAAGCTATCGAATCGCCAGAAATATGAAGATCAAGCTCCACCGGGTAATCCTGCCCCTCTTCAACCTGAATGTTTTTATCGGAAGAGCTTATTGCGACAGAAAATTGTGGCCCAATAATTGACAGGTTCCGGAAAACCGAAGCGGATTGACCACTGTTGTCAGTACATCGGCCTTCCATACTGTAGTTGCCAGCAGCAAGAGCGCGTACAAATTGATTGAATTGATATGGCGCGGTGACGATTCGGCGCCATAACTGGTCGTTTAGCAAAATATCGCAATAACTGATTTCGCCCCCGGAATCGTAAGCGCTAAGCACCACCGGCAGGTCTTCACCTTGCGCGACTACTGCATCCGCGAGTGGACTTAACCATGCCACCACGGGTGGATAGTCGCCCGGCTCTACTGATACCGTACGTACAGCACTGGCCGCGAGTCCCAACGCGTCTTCACAAACTGCCCGCAATACATATTGCCCTGCCGGGAGCGATTTAACGAATGCATTATAT
>JBATGO010000234.1:0-9053 GCA_049665845.1 Pseudomonadales bacterium
GGTGGAGATGCTGGCTACCGAAAAAATTGCCAAATGGAGTCTCGTCAGCACGATTCCCGCCTACTACGCGCCGACCATCGAAGTATTCGTCAAGCCTACGACCGCCAAGGGCGTTGTCGCGCATTTCGGCATTGCGGGCATTGGATACCGGCCGAGGCCTTGCTGGGATTTTTACGCTGGTTATCGCGACTGGATCAACAGTGCGAAGAAAAAAGTCGATGCGCGACTGTCGCCTTCGAACCCTGCCTTTACCGGTTTTCTGATGATGGCGATGAAGCAGATGCCGTTAGCCTGACCAAATAACCTGGTCACGCAGCCGGTACAATAAATCGTGCGGGCATCTTGCCCGGCTTGTTTACTGCACGCCAAACAGCTTGCGTTGCCTGACCAGTCTGGCCACTTCGGGTAGTACGCTCTGCTCCCAACCTGCATCGCCGCACTGCATCATCGCATAAGCTTCGCGCGCTGAAATATGCAGGTTGTCTTCATTACGTACGGGGCAGTCGAGCAGCAACTGGTTATCTATCAGGTAATGCAGTAAATGTTTTTGCAGGGGATCAACCCGTACTTTGTCGAGTGTAACAAGTTCGCCCTTGACCTTGCTGGGATAGACAAACACATGGGTATTGTCGGGAAACAGCTTGCCCATTGCCTCCAGAATGCCACCCTCTAGGCCTTCGTAGTAACCCGGATTAAACAGGTGGTCGAAGTCGAGTACGCTTAGCGTGATGCCGAGTGCTTCCTGCGTGTAGTTGCGCAGCCAGTGGCGCAGGCTAAAAAATCGGAAGTAATCGGATACCAGTACGCTGTGGCCCAGTGCGTTCAGCAGGTCGATTCTTGCAAGAAAATCCGCGTCAGCGGAAAGCGAATCGGTTTCCAGTTCTGCCATGGTTATTTCGGCTAACGTAACAATTTTATTCGCGTCGATCGATTCCAGTTTGCCAAATGCAGCGAGCCCGGCCTCGAACATGTCGGCGTGGACTTTCGTCGGCGGTCGAAACGAGCCGCGAATTATCATCACCGGGCTTTTGCGCAGGATATTGCTTGGCACCTGCGAAACACCCTTCGCATCGAACATAACCGCACGGGTAGACCAGCTGCGAATCAAATGCAAATTCATCAGGCGGTTTTCAACCTCGGCAAAAGCCGCGCCACTGAATTCGATATAGTCGACTTCGATTCGCTCAGAGCTGAGATCATCAAGCAATTGCTCAATCAGCTCGCGCGGGGCTTTACTGAGCCGGAACGCACCGTAAATTATATTGACACCAAGAATACCGAGCGCCTGGGATTGGGCCGCAGCATCGGTGTCATGCATGCGGGCGTGCAGAATAACGTCGCTGTATGCACTGCGCGGATTGTGCTGGAAACGGATGCCAACATGCGCGTGGCAAAAATTGTTTTTGTCATAGCTTTTTGCGGCGACTGTCGCCGCGAAAGTAAAAAAAGTTGTATTTTCGCCGCGGGCCTGATCAAGCCGCTTGCAAATGAGCGCGTATTCATGTGCCAGCATCTGCTCCAGGCGCTCGCGACTCACATAGCGCCCCGCCTTGCCGTAGATCTGGTCGCTGAACTGCATGTCGTAGGCCGACATGGTTTTGGCGATGGTACCGGCCGCGGCACCGACGCGAAAAAACTGGCTCGCGACTTCCTGTCCGGCGCCGATTTCCACTATGGTTCCATAGCAGCGCTGGTCTAGGTTGATATCGAGCGCTTTCTGCTGGGTGCTGAGCGCAGCGGAAGCTGGCGTTTCGATCGGGGGAATATTTTTCATTACAGTTTGGTTCGGAATCGTCTGTGTTTGATGTTGAAAGTATTTTTTGCCCGGTGGGCTCCGCTACAGCGAGGCATGCACGCAAGTATTGGCGGTCTTGCCATGCGCCCCACCCACCTGTGTCGGGCAGGCGCCTGTCGGCGAGGCCCGTTGTGCGTAACTGGCCGTAAGACCAGCAATTCTCCTGTAGCATCGCGCTGCAGGATGCCTTACCCTGCCGGCCACCAAAAACCGGTGCTATGCTTGGCGAGGTTGGGTCGGGGGGCCGGTCCGAAGTCTTCGAGATGTCCTCCAGAGCGGTATAGTGTACCCCATCAATTAAAAATATCAGGTTACTTTCAATGACTTATTGTCTGGCCATAAAGCTGAACGAGGGTCTGGTCTTTTGTTCCGACTCGCGTACCCACGCTGGTGCGGATCAAGTCAGCAGCTACAGCAAGATGCATCGCTTTTCGATGTTTGATGATCGAGAACTGGTAGTGCTAACCGCGGGTAATCTTGCGACGACGCAGGCGGTGATAGCGACGCTCACGCGCGATGTGCAGGAAGAAGCCTCTTTCAATCTCGGTACTGTACGCTATGTTTCTGAAATGGCCGATTATATAGGCAGGCTGAGTATCGAGATCCAGGGGAAATACAAGGCAGGTGGTGCCGTTGCCGGGTTTGATTCGTCAGCATCATTTATTGTCGGCGGCCAGATTGGAAACGAAAAGCAGTGCCTTTATATGGTTTACCCTGAGGGTAATCATATAAGTGCATCTCACCAGCATCCGTTCCTGCAGATAGGGGAAACAAAATACGGTAAACCATTGCTCGAGCGCATCATAAAGCCAACTACCGATCCTGAAACAGCGATGCGTTGTGCACTGGTATCGATGGATTCGACCATGCGCAGCAATGCTACTGTTGGGCCGCCTATCGAGTTGCTGTATTTTGCGGGTAATCATGCCAAAGCAGACACCCAGTATCACTTATTCGAAAAAAGCGATCCTTTTCTCGTCAAGCTCTCGCAGTCCTGGGAAGAAAAGATATGCCAGGCGTTTAATGAACTGCCGAAGCTGGATGAGGTGTTCAACGCTTCGTTACTTAACGGTTAACCATATTTATGGCGCCGTTGCGGGTGTCGCCAATGCGTTCAACATGCACCGATACGTTTAACCGGTGTTGTTGCCCCCCGCCAAAAATCACACCTTTTAGCGGGGGTACGTCCGAGTAATCTCGCCCCCAGGCGGTCACGACGTGCTGATGACCGGCGAGGATATCGTTGGTCGGGTCAAATTCATACCAGCCTTCGTTGGGTGAGTACACTGCAAACCAGGCATGCGATGCATCTACTCCTACCAGCTTGACCTGACCCGGCGGAGCTTGCGTTTCTAGATAGCCGGAAACGTAGCGAGCCGGAAACCCCAGTGTGCGCAAACATCCTATCGCGAGGTGGGCGAAATCCTGGCATACGCCTCTTTTGTGTGCGAATACATCCGCCAGGGGTGTGCTGACATCTGAAAAATGAGGGTCGTATTGAAAGTCATTATAAATTTTTTGAGTCAACTCTCTTACTGCTGAGAGAAAAGTCCGGTCATGTCTGAACAGGGGCCCTGCATAATTGGCCAGCGACAGACGCAGGTCCTCCCGGATTGTAATGAGTGGCGAGGGGAGAGTGAATTCGCGTGCGAACAGCGTTGCAACATTCGCGCTGTTGTATAGTTGCTCCAATACCTGCCGACAGGTATTGCCGAAATCAAGGCCCGGCATCGATTCATTCGAATTCACATCCACTATGCTTTTTGCGGTTATCTCGAGCCAGTCGTGTGGCTCCTCGATGGCAAATTCGTAGACTCTGTTGCCAAAATAATCCAGCCGCTCTGTTGCCACCGAAGTCGTCGGCGTTACGATCATTCGATTTTGGAAACAAGTTTGCCGCTCAGAATTGCGCGGGAGCATGTAGGCGAGATTCAAGCACCTGCTTACCGGCCGCGCATAGTCGTAACGCGTGGTATGGGTTATAGCAAAACGCGTCAATCGAGACTCCAGTTTTGCGTGAGTAATTGTGAAGGGCCCTGCGTCGGTACAAAGTATCGAGCGCCAAGCATTTCGGAAATTTCGGTGGTTAATTTTCTTGACCTGGATAGTAGCTGCTCCAGCGCTTCGCGTCGTCCACTCTGCTGGTCGATAGCGGCCAGCGTCGCAATATCGGCAAGACTTACCAGGCTTATGGATTCCAGCGACTTTAGTGCCTCTGCCTGCGTTGAGTTGCCCATGGTGTCCGAAGGCAATTTTGCAAGGTTTACCTGCAGCTGGTTCCGCTGGAATAACAGCGACCGTGGATTCTGTGAGTCCTGTAAAAGGAATTTCAGTGCATTCCTTATATTCATTTCGCCGGGATTGTGCCTTCGATAGGATAAAAGCACTTCGAACGTCATCAGCAGCGTCTCAATGATCGGGTTTTCATCAACTGTTTTTTCCGGCGCAACGAGCAGCCCCTGCAACAGCGCGGCTACCTGGCTGGCTCGCTCCAGTCTTTTACCCGTGTCAAAAAATTGCCATGCCGTTCCCCTGAGCATGCTCTCCTGCACCACCCCGGAAAGCGCAAGCATGCTTGATATCAGTGTGTTGAACGCTTCCTCGGGTGCCGAGAGAAAATCCCTTGGCAAGATTCTTTGCAGTTCTTTTACCTGTTCCTTGATATCGTTAATGATGCGCTGACCTTCATTTGATAGCAGGTCACGTGACTCATCTGCACAGGAGATCATGCTCTGGATGCAGTGGCTAACACTGCCGACCTTGCTGCGATCCAGGATCACCGCGAGTAATTCTTTTTGCGGAGAGTCCATGCGCCCTGGCTCGCCGATGAACCCCGGGTAAGTCGTTGTGAAGTGGGTTACAGATTGCAGTAGCTGGTTGCGCTGTAGGTTATGGAGCGTGTGCGAACCTGACAGTTGCAGGAACACATTGCGCATCAGGCGCAGTATATTCTCACTGCGCTCGGCGTAGCGTCCCATCCAGTAAAGATTTTCTACTACCCGGCTTGGCAGGACTTCGTTCACCACGGTGCTTGCTGAAAAATCTTCCTGCTGCCAGGGTGTGTCCTGTTTTTCAGGTTCGGAGGCAACGATCCAGGTGTCTTTGCTCAGGGCACCAAGCTGACTGGAGATCATGGGCGTATTTTGTTCAATCCCGGCGCGTGTTAGCCCGCCCGGCATAATCCGGTACGATGTATCGCTGGCTACAGCGTAGGTTCGCAGTAGCACAGGTCGGCCTGCCAGCCGGGCGCCATCGAAAATCGGCATGTGCGAGGGCACAAGTTTTTCTTGCGCCACATAGCTGCCGGGATCCTGTTTGATTGCTTCCAATAATTGCTTCCTCGCGACCAAATCCATTTCTGAAACAATTTTTGAGGTGATCTGCGGCGCCCTGAATACTTTTTTCACGACCAATCGGTCTATATTTTCGAGGACGTATTGCAAGTCTTCATTTTCGCCGCACCACCAGGTGTCTACAGTGGCAAGGCGCAATTTTCTGCCGAGGAAATGCTGGCTGATTTCGGGCAAATATCGCAGCAGGGCAGGGTTCTCGAGGATACCCGAGCCCAGTGGATTGGCAACGACAACATTGCCCGCCCTGACAGCTTGAAGCAGTCCTGGAACGCCCAGTTGTGAATCTCCCTTTAATTCAACCTGATCGCAAAAATAGTCATCCACGCGGCGCAGTAAAACATTCACCCTGGTCGGCCCGGATAACGATTTCATCCAGACAATCCCGTTTTTAACACTCAGATCGCTGCTTTGCACAAGCTTGAAACCGAGGTAATGCGCGAGATAGGCGTGTTCGAAATATGTTTCGTTATAGGCGCCGGGTGTTAATACGGCGATTTCCGGTTGACCAGTTGCTGGGGCCAGGTCGATAAGCTTTTGCCGGAGACCCTGAAAAAAACTTGCCAGGCGGTGTACGTGGCTTTCGCGAAACAGGCTGGGCAATACCCGGCTCATTACGGTGCGGTTTTCAAGTGCATAACCGGCACCGCTGGGTGATTGTGTGCGGTCGGCGAGCACGCGCATCTTGCCATTCGGTGCGCGCATCATGTCAACGGCATGAATGATTAGCTGGTGCTCCCCGGGCAGTTTGATGCCATCGCAGGCACGCAAGAACGCGTTGTGGCCAAAAACAAGCTCCGGCGGAATGATGCCACGACTTATGAGCTCCCGTTTACCGTACAGGTCTGCGAATATAAGGTTGTATAGTTCAGCGCGTTCTTGCAGGCCGGTCTCTATGTCATTCCATTCGGTGCTTTCTATAAGCCAGGGAATCAGGTCCAGTGGCCAGGCCGAATCCGGCCTTGAATTGTTATAGATTTGATAACTCGCGCCATCATCGCGCAGAATGCGAAGCGCTTTTTTTTGTCGCTCGAGCAGACTTTCATTACCCAGGCTGCCGAGGCTATCGATCAGGTATTGCCATGCGGCCGCGGGTTGGCCGTTGGCTTGGCGAGACTCGTCATGGACGCCAGGATTCGGTCGATAGTTGGCTGCTGTAAATAGCGGGTTCATGGCGTTATCTGCTTGTCACTTATTGTTTGCGCAGGTCGAGCGTCAGGGGATACTCATCAGAAGCCTCTTCCAGCGGAGGCGCCATCGGCCTGGGTATATATTGATTAGGGAAGAACTCGCGGACAAGATGCAGATTGCTCGGTGGCGAAAGACCGCCGGGTGTATGGCCGTGGCTCCAGAATCGATTGATACGTCGCGATTCGGCCTCGAGCGCGTTCACCGGAAAAACGTCATAACTCCGGCCGCCTGCATGCGATACGTGGTAGGTACACCCGCCAATCGCGCGCCCGTTCCAGCTGTCGATAATATCAAAAACGAGCGGTGCGTGGACGCCAATGGTGGGATGCAGCGCCGATGGCGGTTGCCACGCACGATACCTGACGCCGGCAACGAACTCGCCATGTTTGCCTGTGCTGCGCAAGGGTACCCGTCGGCCATTGCAACTTAAAATGTGACGGCCGGGTGTTATTCCGCTCACTTTCACCTGCAGCCGCTCTATGGATGAGTCAACGTAGCGTGCGGTGCCAAAACTACTTACTTCCTCGCCAAGTACATGCCACGGTTCGATTGCCCAGCGCAGTTCCAGGTGTATATCATCGACCTCGAGCCTGCCGTAATAGGGGAAACGAAATTCCTCGAAAGGCACCAGCCATTCCAGCTGGAAAGGGTAGCCTTCGTTATTGAGATCGCGAACGACTTCGCGAATATCCGACCAGATGAAATGCGGCAACATGAACTGGTCATGCAGGCGCGTTCCCCAGCGTATCAACCGGCCCTGGTAGGGTTTATTCCAGAACCTGGCCACCAGGCAACGCAGCAACAACACTTGCACCAATGCCATGCGCGGATGCGGCGGCATTTCAAACCCGCGGAATTCCAGAATACCTTGTCGCCCACTCGCGCCTGACGGCGAGTAAAGCTTGTCGATACAAAACTCGGCGCGATGGGTGTTACCGGTTACGTCGATGAGAAGGTTGCGAAGCAGACGATCCACTAACCAGGGCTGCGCGACGTCACCTTCCGGAATTTGCTCAAACGCCACTTCCAGTTCATAGAGCATCTCTTCGCGGCCCTCGTCGACGCGCGGAGCCTGGCTTGTTGGTCCGATGAACATGCCTGAAAACAGGTAAGAGAGACTGGGATGATGTTGCCAGTACGTGACAAGGCTGCGAATCAGGTCGGGTCGCCTGAGCAGTGGGCTGTCGGCGGGCGTCGGGCCGCCCAGAGTCACATGATTGCCGCCGCCGGTTCCTGTATGCCTGCCATCGAGCATGAATTTTTCAGTGGCCAACCTGCTGAGACGCGCCTCCTCATAGAGTGCCGTGGTGATATCGCTCAGTTCCTGCCAGCTGCCAGCCGGATGAACATTCACTTCGATTACACCGGGATCAGGCGTGATCAATAATTTTTGTATTCGACTGTCACGCGGCGGCTCGTAGCCCTCAATGATGACCGGGAGAGTTAAGTCTGTCGCAACTTGCTCGATTTTTTCGATCAGGTCAACATAGTGTTCAAGGTATTCAAGCGGTGGCATAAACACAAAAATTTTGCCTTCGCGCGGTTGAATACAAAGTGAAGTTCTCAACACCGGAACGTTTATCTTTTTAATTGTGGCCGATTTTTTCTTTTGTGAGGAAGCAGCAGGGCGCGTTGCAGTAGCAGTGTTGCTCTCATCGCTGTTGCGGTTGGCTTGCGCCGAAGCATTGGATACAGCGGCATTGGTTGGCAGGGGGTCTCGCTCTTCAAAGGGATCGCGCTCGATGATTATTTCACGCTCGCCGCTGAGTGGCAGTGCATCCAGGGGCAAGCGCAGCCCCATAGGTGAATCTCCCGGAATCAACACTACGCGCTCTGCTTTTAGGTTCCAGGTTGTGCTGTACCACTTGTTGGCTGCGAAATCCCAGCCCAGCGGCAAAACGAAACCACTGGGCTGGTCGATCCCCTGGTGTAATACGCGTGCCAGTTGCTTGCGCTCGAGACCATCTTTCATGCTTGCGTGGTAGGGGTCGACACCGACCGGCAGGTTTTCTTCCTGCCATAAATAGAACAGGGCGTTTTCATAGGCACGGTTGATATATTTCGACGCCACATTGATTTTTGCTGCCAGCGCATGGCTGAACGTATCCGCCTCTGCAAGGGTGAAACCGTAATCCTTATCGATCCGCGCCAGTAACTGCGGATTACGCCAGAGCGGTGTACTATCTTTGCGCCAGAAACACCCGAGCGCCCAGCGCGGCACCTCTTCGCCGGGATACCATTTACCTTGCCCGTAATGCAGCAGAGCATGCGGTGCAAAGCGATCGCGTAGTCGAATTAGAAGGTCCTTTGCGAGTTTCAGTTTATGTGCGCCAAGCGCGTCGGTATTCCACTGCGCGGACTCCATGTCATCAACCGAAATAAATGTAGGCTCGCCGCCCATGGTCAGGCGCAAATCAGCTGTTTCAAATTGCTGATCGACCATTTTGCCGAGCGCATCAGCGCATGACCATTGATATTCTGTATAGGGCTTGGTAACGCGGGGGTCTTCGTAGATACGCGTCACTTCATTACTGTATGCAAATTCAACCTTGCACTTTTCTGTTGCGCCGCTGATTGGTGCTGCAGTTGACGGTTCTGGCGTGCAGGCGAGCGGGATATGTCCTTCGCTGGCAAACAGGCCCGAGGTCGGGTCCAGGCCAACCCATCCCGCCCCCGGTATGTAGACTTCACACCACGCATGTAAATCGGTGAAATCA
>JBATGO010000235.1:0-1944 GCA_049665845.1 Pseudomonadales bacterium
CTGCCGGGTCGGTCGATGAAGCGCACCGTCCTCGCTCTCATACTGGTGCTGTTCGGTGTATTCATGATGCGCTGGAACGTAGTAATCGGCGGACAGGCGTTCTCACTCTCGTTCGCCGGCTACATGCATTATCACATGCCGATAATTCCGCACAGCGTAGAGACGTTCAAGGAAGGTCTGTTCGGAGCACTGACCGTGATTGCCACGCCTTTCGTCCTGTTCTGGATCATCAACCGGTTCGTGCCTTCGTTACGGAGAGATCTGGGAGAAAATTAGTAAGCATGCCGAATGGCATGCCGTGCGTGTTCCTCAAAAGGCGCTGCAATGCCCGATTGTCTTGCCGACTTCGAATTTCGCCTCACCGCTGTCGAAAAGCGGCTTGCTGCCCTGGAGGCTGCGTCAGCCTCTGAAATCACCTATGGCGGGTCAACCGCCGAGCCGGTGCTCGGCGAAAGTTTCGTTACCGATGCGTCGACGCACCTTGGCCGGGTGCTGCTGATATTCGGTGGCGCCTACCTGCTGCGCGCAATCACTGATTTTCAGTTTGTGCCCACTGGCATCGGCATTCTCATGGGCGCCAGCTACGCCGTTTTCTGGCTGTTGATGGCCTATCGAAAAAGTGGCGTTGCAAGTCAGCGCGCCAGTGCTGCCCTCTATGGCTGCACATCCATCATTCTGGCATTGCCTCTGCTCGTCGAAGCGATTACGCGATTCGAATTGCTATCCGGTCAGCAAGGTGTCGCGGCACTTGCCGTCTTTTGCGCGCTGGCGCTTGCGGTAGCGACAACCCGCAACCTGCGCAGCGTCGGCTGGCTCACCACCGGCGGCGGCATCGCCGCAGCGTTTGCCGTGATGATCGTGTCGCACAGCGCTGTCGGCGTCGCCACATTCCTGCTGGCGCTCGGACTCGGATCTCTGTGGGCTGTATACCAGCGGCAATGGATGGGACTGCAATGGCTTGGTGCACTCGGTGCCAGCGCCGCTGCAGCCGCCCTGGTCGTGTTCAGCGGCAACGAGCAGTGGACGCTCGAACCGGCCACGGCCGCGTTTTTCGGCACTGCACTGCTGCTGTCTTACCTGCTGAGCTTCGCAATTCGTTCGCACCTGCAGGGACGCGACCTTGGCATTTTCGAAACAATACAAGCGCCGCTTGCGAGCGGCATCGCGCTCTGGGCGGCAAGCGCTGCGGCCGCGACCGGCCGGTCTGGCCTCTTGCCGATCGGCATTTTGGGTCTCGTCCTGGGAGCTGCTGCGTACCTGCTGGCGTTCTCTGCAAAGACGCGCGCCGTTCGTGGCCGCAATTTCTATTTCTACTCCACCCTCGGCTTGTTGTTCGTAATAGGCGGCAGCGGCCTGGTGCTGCCGCCGGCCGCTGCGGCCGGCCTCTGGTCTCTGCTGGCACTGGCAATGGCCTGGATGAGCGGCCGCACCGGCTGGCTGGCGCTTAGCTTGCAGTGCACGTTGCTGCTGATCGCTGCCGGAGTCGGCTCGGGCATCCTGGCAACCGGCCTGCACGCGCTGGCCGGCGAGGCTTCCAGCGCATGGCCTGCGCTAACTGCGGCCCACACGGGCATGGCGTTGACGACCGTTGTGTGTCTGTTCCTGCCGGTCGCGCAGCACTCCGAGCGCTGGGGCACGCTCGCAGGTTTGCCACAACTTGTGGTGCTGGCGCTGTCCGTCTGGCAGGTCGGCGGACTCATCGTCGTATTTCTGGCGCCGCTGCTTGCCGCAGCCGGTACGGCGGATCCGAATCTGGCCGTGCTCGCGGCACTGCGCACGGCGGTGCTCTCGGTGGCGTCAGTGACGCTGGCGCTATCGAGCCGCTACCGGCGCTGGCCAGAAGCCCGCTGGCTGGTTTACCCCGTGCTGATACTTGTCGGCATCAAGCTGTTTCTCGAGGATTTCCCGAATGGCCAGCCCGCGTCTCTTTTTGTGGCACTGGGT
>JBATGO010000236.1:0-7399 GCA_049665845.1 Pseudomonadales bacterium
TTGGCACTTATGTGAAAGCTTCGGTCGAGTCGGATGAAGATGTCGGCGACCGTTCGAATGATGCTGTAAGGGTAAGCGGCAAGGATATTCAGGCGCAGGTAATCGGCGAAGGCGGTAATCTGGGCGCTACACAATTGGGACGTATAGAGTTTGCACGCGCAGGAGGCGCGATAAATACTGATTTTATCGACAATGCTGGTGGTGTGGACTGCTCGGATCATGAAGTCAATATAAAAATATTGCTCGACAAGCTTGTAAGCTGTAAAAAACTGGGCGTAAAGCAGCGTAATCAGATATTGGTGGCAATGACCGATCAGGTTGCAGAGCTGGTGCTGATGAATAATTATCGCCAGGTGCAAGCAATCAGTATTGCCGAGTTCTCGGCCAGGCAATCAACCAACGATTATCGAAGATTTATTAATGATTTCGTGAAGCGCGGTAAATTAAATCGGGAGCTGGAATACCTGCCGGATGAAAAAGAGTTGAAAGGCAGGATAAATGCTGGCCAGGGTTTGACCCGCCCGGAGCTATCGGTATTGATATCGTATGCCAAGGCCGATTTAAAAGAGCGCATGGTCGACGCACCAGCGATTTCTGACTCCTACGTAAGCAGGATTGCCGAGACAGCTTTTCCTGTCTACTTGCAAAAACGTTTCGCGGCTGAGATAGACGCTCATCCGCTGAAAAAACAAATAATCGCTACCCAGCTGGCTAATGAAGTTGTCAATATGCTGGGGGTAACTTTCATTTGGCGCACCCAGGAATTTATTGGTGCAAGTTTGGATAATGTAGTTACGGCCTACGTTTTGGCCCGCGATGTATTTGAGCTCGGTAAAGTTTGGGAGGCAATTGAAAAACTCGATAATCAAGTGCCTGCATCGCTACAAATATCCGCGTTGCATGAGCTGATTGAGGTAACGCAGGACGCAATTCGATGGTTTCTTAAAAAAGGAACACTCAATATAGATATTGCTGCAACGGTTTCACACTATCGAAAGGGGGTGCGACACCTGGAAAAGCTGTTTGTAGGAGCGAAAAGCGCGAGTTTTCATGATTTATGGAAAACGAAAGAGCAGGAATTGATTGCGCAAAATGTTCCAGCGGATTTGGCCACAAAGATCGCGGCTCGCAGGGTTGCATATTTCGCTCTCGATTTGGTGGCAGTTGAAGACGCCACAGGAATCGCAATTGAAAAAATATTTCAAATTTATATTTTGATTGATGGGGCCCTTGGGCTCGATGCATTTCGCGAACAGATAGAGAAAATTGAATCTACAAGCCAGTGGCATCAGATGGCCCGGGAAGCCTTCCATGACGAATTGGATGCACAAACACGGGCGCTGATCGCGTCATTGGTTGCACAGAAAGAGGGCAAAGTCCTCAACTGCGAAGTTGTTGTGCAAAAGTGGCTGTTAAATAACAAGCCTGCGTTGCAGCGCTGGCGCGCGTTGCAAAAAGAGTTTCTCCGCAGCGCTGAACCAGATATCGCGCTTTTTTCTGTTGCAATACGGGAGCTTTCCCAGCTTTCCCAGCTTTCGCAGTCCGGTCTTGAGGCTGCTGAACTCAATTGATAATTATTCGAAGCGTTTTCTGGCTGGCCGCTAAATAATTCAAAAGCCAATAAATACGAATTGTTGAAGTTAAGTCGCATCCTTGCCTGCTTTTGTCCCGCTATGCCGGTCAAGAGTACCTACATCAAGTACAGGCGAAGCATCAATATCCTGCGCATCCATCATGTGTGCGATCCGGTACAGGTAAAAAATAGTCATCGATTGTTCTTCGAGCAGCTGGAAAAAAATAACCAAAAATAAGTTTGTTAGAATATTTCCTCTTCGAATTATCGAAATTTCTTCGGTTTCGAAAGATAGTTTTGGGAAATCTCGCCGCGCTAAAAATCCATGTATCGAGAAATAAAATATCCGTGTTACGCTCCGGCCCAATATGTTCGGAATGGCGGGGATTGTGGCTGTTAGACTCGTTTTGCAGCTTGTCATTTTCATAGAAAACACAATATGCAGGCACCAATTGAAAAAGGCACAGGTAAACAAAAGCGAGTCGCAGTCGTCGGCGCAGGGCTTGCAGGGCTAACGGCTGCTTACGAACTGGCCAAGGATTCTCGTTTCGACGTGGTGCTGCTCGAGGCACGCAAGAGAATCGGCGGGCGAGTGCTGTCGCGGCGCGTCAGGGGAAGTGATGTGGACCTCGGCGGATTCCTGGTTTTCCCGTGGTACCGACACTACAGGGCGCTCTCTTACGAGTTGGGCCTTGAGCAGTCGCTGCACCGGGTGCCGTCGGTCGAAGTCTACTACGATCTTGGCGATCGCAAGCTGCTTAATCAGAACCAGCTCGAGTTACGCCTGTCCAAACTGGTTCCGATAGCGGCAAAGTCTATGGCGAGTTCGCTTGCCGCCGGGCGGCTCGATCACCCCAGGCTGGATCATTACCAGCACCGTACGATCGCAGCGTGTATCGATGCATGGGTCGATGATCCGGTCGAAAGCAAGAAGTATAAGCTGCTCGTCGATACATTGTGCCAGGGTTACTGTTATCCGCCTATTGCGAAGTACAAAGCGGCCTTCGCCATGCCTATTTACCCGCGCACCGTGTTGCTCGGAAATTCCAGGAAGAGCGATATTTTTCGTCATGGAAGCCGTACACTGACCGACGCACTGCTGGCAAAATTTATCGATCTGGGTGGTCAGCTCAAACTCGGTTGTGAAGTGCACAGCTTTGATGGCGAAGCATTGGATACCAGCGCCGGCCGCTACGACGCTGATATATTTGTGTTCGCGCAAAACGTCGACCACAAACTGATGCGAGACCTTGTCCCTCGTGCCAGGCGCCTGCCCAGCTACACGCACTTCGCAACCGCTGTCGTGCAACTCAGCGAGCGGTATCAGGCAAAGGGGAGCGATTGGGGCGCGATATTTTTTAGCTCCGACGATGAACGGTGCCCGCAAGTGTTGTCGATGATCGAGCTCGAGCGCCTTTACGCGAACGATGCCCTGCGCCGACACTACACGGTCAACATTCGCCTCGGCGACTCGCACACAATTGATACCGGCGAAATCATGGCTGCTGTGAAAAGTGTTTGTCCTGAGGGCTGCGATGTACTGGAGGTTTTGACCTGTGAATTGTGGCCGCAGGCGATGCCGGTAAGTGAGGAAAGCTTTGTGGAAACGGTGCGGGCGCTGCAAGGCATAGGTGGATGCTACTTCGCCGGGGATTACCTGGGCTGCCCGTCAATGGAAGTCGCTGTAGCGACCGGTATCGATGTGGCCCGAGCTATTTGCAAAAGCGACCTTGCGGATACTGTAACTTAAGCCTCGTAGCACTGCAGTCCAGCAGTGGATGTTTTATTGCACAGTGCTTCAGGCTTTGCCAGGCAACTCCGGTATGCTATCAATTAACCCCTGATCGAATAATCATTGGATCCTATTGTTGAGTGAAAATGTTAAATACGCTCGTACCGCTGTTATCGCTACTTGCTTCGGGCGTATTGCTCTGGCTGGGCCATGGCTTGTTGCTGACCTATTTACCAATTGGTGGCGGTAGCCTGGGTTTTAGTGAATGGGAGATAGGCTTGACGGGGTCATTTTATTTCCTGGGTTTTGTCTCGGGCTGTATGGCTACCCCGTATATTTTGCATCGCGTTGGGCATATTCGAAGCTTTGCCGTATTGGCATCGATCTATGCCGTTATCACCCTGGTGCTTGGTTTTATACCATCGCTTTTTGGATGGCTGGTGCTGCGCTTTGTTATCGGCGCCTCCATTGCAGGCTTGTATATGATCTTCGAAAGCTGGTTGTCCGAGCGAAGCCATTTTTCAAATCGTGGCAGCGTGCTGGCCGTTTACAGCATGCTGAATCTTTCCATGATAGCGGCAGGCCAGCAGTTGCTGCATTTACCCGTTACTGATCCGGGCCAGTATTACCTTGTGGCGGCTATTCTTCTTATCCTTTCTGTTATTCCTGTCTCGCTCACACAAACAATGGCGCCGACACTCCTGAAAAGAACAAAAATAAGTCTGTTAAAAGTCTGGCGTTATTCGCATATAGCTTTACTGGGTGCGGTTGTAAGCGGTTTGATCACAGGCGGATATTGGGCTATGGCGCCTATCTACGGCGACGCGATTGGCCTGGATGCTTCACAAATCGCCTGGTTTATGTCCGCAAGCGTAATGGGCGGAGCAATTTTTCAATACCCTTTGGGGCGCGTATCTGACTACATTGATAGAAGGATTGTGCTGCAATGCGTGGCGATATTTGCGACGCTCGTATGTTTGCTGCTTTACTATGCTTCTACTGAAAAATCGCCTTCGAAGATTATCTTGCTTGCTTTTTTTTGGGGGGGAACTTGCCTCACGATATATGCAATTTGCCTTGCACATGCCAGCGATGTGGCGCAGGCTTGCGACTTCATTGAAATTAGCAGCAGTATGCTCATAACGCTGGGTATTAGCTCGGCCATCGGCGCTATGCTGGGCTCGGTTTGTATGAAATTGTTAGGTCCGGCCGGGTTATACGCGTATATGGCGCTGTTTTTGCTCGTGTTTGCATTGATTGTCCAGGTTCGTAGACGTACACATCCACGTTTCAGGGATATGTCAACGCATGAAAATTTCCAGCCATTGCCCGGCATGACTACCCCCATGGTTTATGAACTCGATCCGAGACATGATGAGCAGGAAGAGATTAAAAAATAAATTATCCCCGCAAGAACCCGCGATGGCTTGGCATAACGAAGCGATAGATGCCGTACTTGAGGAGTTAAGGGCGCCGGTATCCGGGTTGCAGGAAGAGGAAGCAAGGTCGCGCCTGAAAATATATGGTGCGAACACTTTGCCGGAATCGCCCAGGCGTAATGTATTGATTCGTTTCGGACTGCACTTTCGCAATATCCTGATCTATGTGCTGCTAGGCTGCGCCACGATCACAGCGTTTTTGGAGCATTGGCTGGATACGTTTGTGATTTTGGCAGTAGTCGTCGCAAATGCCATCATTGGTTTTATACAGGAAGGTAAAGCTGAGAGAGCAATGCAGGCAATTCGCCAAATGCTGGCGCCTCGCGCCAATGTAATACGCGGCAGCGAGCGAATAAGCGTAGAGGGCGATGTGCTTGTGCCTGGCGACATTGTGCTACTTGAGGCCGGGGATAGGGTGCCTGCCGATTTAAGAATTCTCTCGGCACACGGTCTGGCAATACAGGAAGCTATTCTCACTGGGGAATCTGTTCCGGTCGATAAAAATACAAAGCCCGTCGCCGTTGAAGCTCCTCTCGGCGATCGTTTCTGCATGGCTTATTCCGGCACTTTGGTGACATCTGGTCAGGGTAAAGCTGTAGTGGTGGCGACGGGACCAAACACAGAAATAGGGCGCATCAGCGGCTTGCTCAAGGACGTGGAGATGCTGGCTACGCCGTTGGTAGCGCAGATGGCCGAGTTCGCGAAATGGCTTACCGTTTTTATATTACTGATCGCTGGCTTGTTACTGGGCTATGGCTATTTTTTTGTTCGCTATGAATTTTCTGAAATGTTTATGGCGGTGGTGGGGCTTTCGGTTGCTGCGATTCCGGAAGGGTTGCCCGCTGTACTTACGATCACACTGGCTATCGGCGTGCAGGCAATGGCGCGTCGCAACGCGATCGTACGCCGTTTGCCTGCGATTGAGACACTGGGTTCTGTATCAGTTATCTGTACCGATAAGACCGGGACTCTCACGCGAAATGAAATGATGGTTGCGACCACGATTTCCCGCGGCCATATTTTTACACTGGAAGGCGAGGGGTATTCACCCAAGGGTGCTATCAAATTGGAGAATTCGCAGGTCGCTCCCTCTGAGCACCCAATCCTTGAGCATATCGCACGTTCTGCCGCGCTTTGTAATGATGCTCATTTGCGTCTTGATAAGGGTACGTGGACAGTTGAGGGTGACCCCATGGAGGGTGCATTGCTCGCATTTGCTGGCAAAATAGATATTGATGTTAGTAATGAAAAGAAAAATTGGACACGCACAGATGCGATTCCCTTTGATTCAAAGCACCGCTTTATGGCTACTTTAAATCATGATCATCAAGGCCATGCTTTTGTGTTTGTGAAGGGAGCGCCGGAAGGGATTCTGGATATGTGTGTGGATCAGCGATGCGCAGACCATAATACCGAAACGCTTGACGTTGCGTACTGGAAAGAGCAGGCCGAAGCTATCGCCGCACGGGGTCAGCGCGTACTGGCATTTGCTGTGAAGCCGGCAGAGCCTGAGCACACGGTGCTGGAACATGCTGACCTCGTTGGTTCTTTGACGTTGCTCGGAATGGTAGGGATGATTGATCCTCCGCGTGCGGAAGCCATAGCAGCGGTAGCGGAATGTCATGGTGCAGGCATACGCGTAAAGATGATCACTGGCGATCACGCCAAAACCGCCGTAGCGGTGGGCAAGCAAATCGGGCTGCAAAATCCGGACAATGTATTGACGGGGTCAGATCTCGACGCTATGGACGACGCCTCCCTGCGCCAGGCTGTATTGGAATGCGACATTTTTGCTCGCACCAGTCCGGAACATAAGCTGCGTCTTGTTATGGCGCTGCAATCACATGGCAAGACAGTTGCTATGACCGGAGATGGCGTAAATGATGCCCCCGCATTAAAACGTGCCGATGCGGGTATCGCCATGGGTAAAAAAGGCAGCGAGGCTGCCAAGGAAGCAGCTGAACTGGTACTGGCGGATGATAATTTTGCGTCGATAGTCGCCGCGGTACGTGAGGGCCGCACTGTTTATGACAATATCAAGAAAGTAATTAGCTGGACATTGCCAACCAATGCGGGGGAATCAATGACGATAATTGTTGCGCTGCTCGCAGGCCTCACGTTGCCTATTACACCTATCCAGATTCTCTGGATCAACTTGATTACTGCGGTCACATTGGGTTTTGCATTAGCTTTTGAGCCCACAGAGGCAAACACCATGCGGCGCCCTCCACGCCCGCGAAACAAGCCCATACTGGCGGGTGATCTGGTATGGCATATTGTATTGGTATCATTACTATTTTTGTGGGGTGTTTACGGCATTTATCATTATGCTATCGAGCGCGGCTACAGCGTAGAGCTTGCACGCACAATGGCAGTAAATACGCTGGTTGTCATGGAGATTTTTCATTTGTTTTTTATACGCAATATTTACAGCACATCATTGAGATGGGAGCTGGTGCGCGGGACAAAAGTCGTTTGGATCGTAGTATTTGTCATTACGGTGGCGCAACTTGCTATAACCTATTTGCCGCCGTTGCAATCTATTTTCGCAACCCGGTCAGTGCCATTTTGGGACGGGGTGTTAATTGTCGGAATCGGTATTATGCTTTTCGTAATTATTGAAATTGAAAAACAGATTCGGCTGCGCCTCCAGCC
>JBATGO010000237.1:0-2643 GCA_049665845.1 Pseudomonadales bacterium
CTCACAGTCTGCGAATTTCGATGAAGAGAGGCAAGTAATTGAATAGCCCGATAGAAACCGAAAATTCTAAATTCATCCCGGATATAGAATTTTCGTTGACATATCGAAGAATATTGGGCTATCTGCGCCCTTTTATGCGATTTTTCGTGTTCGCTATTTTTGGATTTGGTCTTTTCGCATTATCACAGCCAGCGTTCGCGGTACTAATGGAAGCCTTTGTCAATGCACTAGATGGGAAAATAGTTGACGGGTTGTATCTGATTCCACTCGCCTGCGTTGCGATCGCACTGGTTCGTGGCGTTGGCAGTTATCTTGGCAGCTACTATATGGCGAAGGTTAGCGAGAATGTAATCCATAATATTCGCTGTGACCTGTTCCAGAATATCCTGGCTCTGCCGATTCCCTATTTCGATAAAAATAAGTCTGGTCGCCTGATTTCGTTGTTCACCTATAACACCGGCTTGATGACTGCGACCACTACCAAGGCAGTGACAACGGTCATACGGGAGGGATTAACAGTCATCGCGCTATTAAGTTACCTGGTTTATCAGAGCCCGAAGTTAACTCTAATTTTTCTGATTCTGGCGCCACCCCTGGCGCTCGTGATTAGCTGGGTCGGCAAAAAAATAAAGCGGCTGGGGCATGGTATACAAGCCACCGTGGGCGAGTTAAATCATGTTACTGCCGAGGTTTTTAGCGGGATACGCCTCGTTAAATCGGTTGTAGCCGAGGAGAGTTCGAATAGTCGGTTTCGAGATGTGAGTGAGAAAACCAGAAAGCTGGGCTTGCGTATGGCCAAGATCAATTCCATATATACGCCTATTATGCAAATGCTTATAGTATTTGCCATGGCTGTAGTCATGTATGTTGTGTTGTTGTCAAGAGATGTTATGGGTTCCGCTGCGCTAATAGCTTATGTTACAGCTGCATCGCTATTACCCAAACCTATTCGCAGCCTGAGTAGCGTGCACCCGCAGCTATTACAGGGTGTTGTGGCTGCAGGCGAGGTTTTTCGGCATATTGATTATCAAAAAGAAATTGATAGCGGAACAATTGGTGAAGGCAAGTTAAGGGGAGATCTCGATTTCGAAAATGTTTGTTTCGCCTATGCAGAAGATGGCAAGGAGGTGTTGAGAAATATAAATTTTACGATAAAGCCAGGGCAAACTGTTGCGATGGTCGGGCGCTCAGGTGGAGGTAAATCGACGCTGGCAAATCTAATTCCGAAATTCTATTCCGCGACATCGGGTCATATCAGGATTGATGGTCGACCAATTCAGGAATATAAACTCGATTTTTTACGTAGGAATGTGGCGATTGTATCGCAAAATGTGAATTTATTTAATAGCAGCGTCGCCGACAACATAGCGTTTGGCCTGAGCCAGGCTGGTGATAAAGCTATTGAGGATGCAGCGAAAGCGGCTAATGCGCACGATTTTATAATTGCATTACCAGAAGGCTACGATACAGTCGTAGGCGAGAACGGCGTATTACTTTCTGGTGGCCAACGTCAGCGTCTCGCGATTGCGAGAGCGATACTACGCAACTCCCCGATACTGATTCTCGATGAGGCTACTTCGGCGCTCGACAATGAATCCGAGGTCAAGGTCCAGGAGGCGATTGATCGCGTGATAAAGCAGCGCACGACTCTTGTTATAGCTCATCGGCTTTCGACCATAGAGCATGCCGATAAAATTCTTGTGCTGGAAAATGGTGAAATAGTAGAGAGCGGTAACCACGAAGAGTTAATGAATAAGGGCAATGTCTATGCCAAAATGGTGCAGAGAGATTTTTCGGAATGACACGGTGGGGCGAAAGGAAAAAAATTTTCTTGCTGGGGGATAAAGGGCAGTTAGGTACACAAGTCAAATTTGCTGCTGAAGGAGAGCATATTGATATTTCCTCACACTATGCCTTAGACCTAACCGATCACGATATGATCGATCGTGTCCTGGAAGAAGTATGTCCGGATGTGGTTATCAATTGCGCTGCCTATACGGCCGTTGACAAAGCCGAACGGGAGCAAGAAATCGCTTTTGCGGTAAACGCCGAAGCCGTGCAAAGGTTGGCTTCCTGGTGTGCTGCTAACGAAAGGCATCTTGTCCATATTTCGACTGATTATGTTTTTTCGGGTTCAAAGCCGCTGTACGAACCCTATACCGAGGCAGACGCACCTTTTCCAGTATCAATATACGGGCAATCGAAGTTGCTCGGCGAGGAAAACATCAAAAACGAAGATTTTGAACTTTATTCCATTTTGCGTACGGCATGGTTGTACGGAGCAAATGGTAACAATTTTCTAAAGACTATGCTGCGCCTGGTGTTGGGGAGCCCAGAACGTGAATACAAAGTTGTAAGCGATCAGTTCGGCTCTCCAACATCGGCTGACGCAATGGTGCGCCAAATAAAATCTATCGTAGCAAACGAAGCTTATGGCACTTTCCATGCCGCGTCGCACGGTTATTGTTCTTGGTATGAGTTAGCCTGCGAATTTTTTGCTCAACTTGGACTGGAGCACAACCTGGTGCCGTGTACAACACAGGAATATCCCACTTTAGCAGCGCGGCCGGCCAATTCGATTTTGGACAATGTCCGTTTACGCAGTATAAATCTGGACTTATTTGTCGATTGGCGCGATGACCT
>JBATGO010000238.1:0-2498 GCA_049665845.1 Pseudomonadales bacterium
CACTCCATGCAGCCTTTGCAGGTATAGGGATTCACGGTGATGCTAAGCAGGCCACCGGCGCCCGCCGCTTTCTTTTCCTGCAGGGTGTAGTAAGGCCTGCTCAGCGCAAACTGAAACCCGTCGAGCGCTTCGCTGAACCACTCAAACTCACGCTTCAGTTGCGCCCGTGCAACCTCGTCCAGTTCGGCACTGCCAATAGTTTTGGCAATAGCGTCCTCGAGTATGGCAGCGACCGAATCGTTTTCGGCGGCTTCACTAAAAGCCGCGCGAAGGTTTTGCTCCAGCTTGCGCACAGCTTTGGGCAAATGCACCGGCGCGTGGCCCTGCTTTTTTACCCTGGCGACCGCGGTATCCAGCACTTCGCCAATCTCGTTGACCAATCCGGGTATCGCGGTGTCGGGACACACGGTGTAACAGTTGCCACAGGCTGTACAGTTTTCTGCAATCCACTGCGGATGTTGGAAGCGTATGCCAGTCATATCGCGGAAAAGCGCCGATGATGCGGGCATTACACCCAGGCCTATGAACGGGTCGGCGAGATTGTCGTTACCCATGCCGCGCGCATAGAAATTGCCTGTCTGCTCCCAGAAGCGATGAATATCGGTAATCGACTCCTTGCGCTGGGGCAGGCGCTTTACCATCACCGGTAACGCAGGCTCAGCGCGCGCATCAACGATGCGAACGTCCTGCACGCCAACATTCTTGTCGGTAATTTCCCTGAGCCCGTCATAGCCGCGCTTCACCACGCGGACGTTATCTTCAACGACCCGCGCGCCCTTGCTGCCGAACTTGTGTTCCAGCTGCCTGCGGATAGCCTCGAGCAACTTGCCTTCGCTGAAACCGGGCTGCGCCGCGAGTGGCGCCGCGGCAAAAAAAGCACCCTGGAAGGCGTTGCCCTGCATGCGCAACTGGAGCTCCGGGTCGGTGGCCTCCTCGCGCGCTATTGCGAACGCGTCCAGGTAGTAAAGCCGTATTTCCCTGTCTGCGATGAGCTGCTGGTAATGCTCCGGTATCCCGGCCCAGACCTTGTCCGGAGAACCCTTGTCGCTCTGGATAATAAACACGCCACCTTGCTTGAGCCCTGCCAGCGCATTGGTGTGGTGGAATACGTTGGGATCCGGTGACAACACCACATCGACATGAAAATATTCGCAGTTAATACGAATGGGTTCGGGAGCCGCAGAAAGGTAATAGGTTGTGGGTTGCCCTTTTTTCTCGGAGCCGTACTTGGGGTTGGCCTTGATGTGGTAACCCAGTACATCGAACAATGTCATGGCCAGGTTCTTGCCCGTGGTAATGGCGCCCCAGCCACCTATCGAGTGAAAGCGCACCGTGACACTGCCCGCAGGCATGAGGTCGGGGTTTTCGCTGCCGCGTATGGCCAACTGCCGCACACCCGGGTAGGCGTCCTCGATATTCTGCTGGTGGATATCCTGCTTGGGGGTCAGGGCCTGCTCGCGCAGGAAGTCGATCGACAGGTAGAAAAACTTTTGCCGCGCAGCATCGGGCAGCATATTTTCCACCGCGGCGATAAGGCCCTCCGGCTGCAGGTCGCGACTGCCGAGGCCAAAGACGCCCGAATACAGTGAGGGTACGTCATCCAGTTTGCTGTACGATTCGAATAGCGGATAGGGCGTTGCTTTTTTGTCCTTGCCATTTTCGATTGCCTTACTCACGCTGGCGCGGACTTCACGCATCAGCGGCAGGTCCTCGGCCAGTGGCTGGTCGAGCCGCTCCAGCACCGCCACGCCTTTCTTCCCTTTTAGCACCTTGCTGATTTGCGCGCCCGGAAAGGGCCGGAACATGGCAAGGTTGACCACGCCTACTTTTATGCGGCGCGTCTCGCGCAAATAATCGGCCACCGCTTGTGCGCTCGATATGACGCTGCCCTGCCCCACGATCAGGTAGTCGGCGTCGTCGACACGGTAGGTTCCAAGCGGGCCATAACGGCGACCGGTCAATTGATAAAACTCGTTGAAGGCCTGTTCGGCCAGCTCGCCGATATGTGCGAAGAAAAACGGGCGCTGTGCCGCCACGCTTTGCATATAGGCATCCTGGTTTTGCACCAGCCCCGACATCACCGGGTTATCGACGTCCCATAGTTGCGGAATGCGCCGACGCGTCGGACCGTAGAGGATGCGCTGGGCAGCCGTGGGTGTATCGATAATATCTTCCGGACGGCCCAGATATTCCTCTATCAACGCCCGCTCCGGCACCAGCAGGGATTCAATAAGGTGTGTCGTCAAAAAGCCGTCCTGGGCGACGATACCCGGAGTGAGCGCCAGTTCGGCAATGCGGTGGGCGATGATGTTGAGATCCGCCGCCTGCTGCGCATTGGCGGCAAACATCTGGAAAAAACCGGTGTCGTCTACGCAGTGGTAATCGTCGTGCCCGGCATGCACGTTCAGGGTCGCCTTGGTCATCGCGCGGGCACCAATGTTCAGCACATAGGTCAGTCGCTTGCCCACAGCGGCATACAGCGACTCGTGCATGTAGGC
>JBATGO010000239.1:0-3133 GCA_049665845.1 Pseudomonadales bacterium
GAAAAGCGTTGTATCAAGTATGCTCGTTATGACGTATTTGGCGCCAGATGTGAGCCGGGCCTCAGGCCGGATTCTTGCTGATCCACCGAAGCTGCAGACTGACGCCAACCAAAAAAATCACAACCAGTGATAGGAGCATTATTCCCAAGATCGGATTTTCGAACGAATCCACGATCGGGTCACCGGGCGGCAGTCGCAGCATAGACTCCGAAACAGCCGGAATGCCGTGAAACAGTAGCGCGGCTGTGTAACTGAACCCCTGCAAGTAGCGCGAGAACCTGCCGAACAAAGCGGTCTTCGCAGCCAGTGTGCCAACAGCCAATGCTCCCAGCGTCAAAACGGCAAAGCCATGTGGCGGGCCGAATGCGCCGTGCTGAAATATCATTAGTGCAGTGGCGGCTGTGATCAGAGTGGCTATGAGGTAGATCAATCCGGAGCGATTCTCCATCTTGATCTCCTTGTATTTGTATAATGTGTAGATTCCACTGACCAAGGCGATGATGCCCATAATCGTGTGGAACCAACCCAGTGGAATCATCTCTGGCATGTGCAAACTCCTTGATCTTGTTATACAGCCATCTAACACCCCGTCGCGTGGCGGTTATAAAGGCTTTCAGGCACCGCCACCCTGCATGAATATCATGACCTTCTGGGAATCGTTGACCTTCGTGAAATTTGCAGCGCGCATTGCTCACTACTATGAATAACCATCCCGGCAATCATGCGGATTGGAGAGCAATGGTGATGCAGAAATTAAAGTAACATGACGTAGGTTTTGAATGGCCATACTGTTTCAGCACCTCAGCATATGATTTTTCATATGGCCCCCCCGACCAACTCTCATATTGGGTCATACGCGGCACAATCATGGCCGCAGCCGGATCATTGTTAGTTTAGGAATGTCGAAAAAGCTACAACAGTGTGGATCTCGGTAATTATATCGATAGCCAGAAGCCGTTCAGCCAAACCAAATTGCATTAGGACGACACCTTGGAGCACGAAAAAGGCGGAGTAGGGACAAGTTCCGGGACACGGGCAGTCGACAAACTTGTCGAGATTGACGCGAACGAATTGGAGAACATTGGAATTCAGGTTGAAGAAATTGGCCAACAAAGCGGGGTGCTAAGTATGTCCGTCACCGACAAAATGGTTGATAGCCACAATATTTGTCACGTTGGGTTCCTGTTTCTTCTCGCTGACACCGCTTTTGCTTACGCACTCGCTGCAGCAGGTCTGGCCCCGATAACGCCTCAGGCAGCATTTACTATCTACGCGGTGCGAAGCTTGGCGGACAATCGACAGCACAAGCTACCGTTATTCACGCGGGTCGAAGCGCCGGCTTTTGTGACATCAGGGTCGTAAACGAATCGGGCAAGCCCATCTGCAGCTTTCAAACAGCGGGACTGAACAAGTCCTAGCGTTTGTTGCTTCAATGATGCGGGCATATCGGAATTTATCGAAATCACCTTCCGATTATTTGGCCGCATTCAGAGGTCCTGCGGGAGAATAATACCGAGTTTGCTACGCTCATCTCTCCAGATTCTCAGTAACTCCTTGTACTTGTCCGCGTGCGACTTGGCGAGGTCTTTGGTTTCGCCCGGGTCCGCCGACAAGTTGAACAGCTCGAAATCATCCTCGTCGAAAGGTGGTTCAAGGTTTGAAATCTTCCAGTTGCCTTGCCGCAGGAACGCGTAACCGGCATGATACAGGGCCGTCACATAATTTTCTGAATGCACAGTATCCGCCTCTCCGACCAGGAAGTTGCGCATACTCTCACCGAGCATCGGCTGTACAGAGTCGTCATCCGGATATTCCGTGCCGGCAACCTCAAGAAACGTCGGCGCCAGATCCATGACTGTTACGTAGGTAGACTTGATTGCGCCGGAATCGGCAACGCCTGGGCCCGCAATAATCATTGGCGCCACAATTCCGCCTTGGCGCGAATAGCCCTTGTGTCTCATGAAGGGCGCGGAACCAGCCTCTGCCCAAGGCTCGCCGTATGACACAAAAGAACTTGCCGTCCCCATCGTCTCGTAGGAGTTGTCGTAATGCGCCTGAACGTATTCAGTCAAGGGGCCTTCGTTGTACAAGTCCTCGCCGGCGGCGCCATTGTCAGACATGAACACTACCAATGTATTGTCGTAAAGACCTTCCTTCCTTAGATAATTCAGTAATCGGCCGATATGATCGTCGAGGTTATCGACCATTGACGCATAGAGTTCCATTTTTCGCGATTCGCGGCGTCGTTCATCGGCGCTCAAATCCTCCCAGGGTAGTATCGCATCATTACGCGGTGGCAATGTCGAATCTATCGGAATGATGCCGGCCTTTTTCAGCGCGGAGAAATTCGCTACACGCAAAGCATCGTAGCCAGCGTCGTACTGACCGGTGTACAGATCGAGGTACTCATCGGGCACCTGCAACGGCCAGTGCGGCGAAGTGTAAGCCGCAAATGCAAAAAATGGTCTTCCGTCGTCTTTGTCTGAATCAATAAACTCGATCAGTTGGTCCGTATAAACTTCCGTCGAGTAACGGCCGACGGGGTATTCGGAGAAATCGTCGTCCTGCCAATATGTGGATCCACCCTCGAAAAAACCGATCTCGTCAAAGTGACTACCCGCAGCATCGAGCAGGCTGAAAGAACGTGTGAACCCGGCTGCATGCGGGCTTTTTTCGGCGCTTACTCCCAGATGCCACTTGCCCACGGTATAGGTGTGATAACCCGCATCACGCAACAGTCTCGGCAACGGGGCGATGCGGTCAGAGAGGCTCGCTTCATAACCTGGGACGGAGTGCCCTGCCAGGATTCCCCCGTGTTGGCGAGCCATACCAGCAACATGGTTATTGTTTCCGCTCAAGAGCATAGCGCGCGTCGGAGCGCAAAGTGGCGCTGTGTGAAATTGGGTGAATGATTGGCCCGCTGCCGCGAGCCCATCAATGTTGGGCGTGTGAATTTCACTGCCATGAACGCCCAAGTCCGCATAACCAAGGTCATCAGCGACTATCAACAGAATATTCTTCCGCTTGTCCTCAACACGCGCCTGCGGAACTTCGCCCTGCTTACTGCAGCCGCCGACTGAGACTATAAGAAAAAACAGAAACACTCTGCCGAGTCGCTTAGCCATTCTTGCTC
>JBATGO010000240.1:0-10481 GCA_049665845.1 Pseudomonadales bacterium
TTCGATATGGGGACAACTGTTAAAGTAGGCGGGTTTGATGCCAGGCCTACCAACCTGATTGCATTCGAATCTGCACAGGCGGAGGGATTTGCGATGGGGGTTTCTCTCACGGTGCACTTTGAAATAACCAGGGAAACCATGCCCCAGGGGCAGTACGGCGGGGTGATAAAGCTAATTGGCCTGGCTGTGGAACGCTAAGCAAATGGCCGCGATACCTGTCGGGAAAACATACAGTTAAACTGCATGTACCAGGCATAGTGACGGTAACTCATTGAAACATATGACCAAGGGGAACAGGCACGATAATTGCTAAATTGATTGCTAGAAGTAATTGCTAAAAATGATTACTGAAATTGATTAGCAGGATCGATCTGTCCAGGGCTGTTCGCGTCGTCCCTGGATGGAGGTTCTGGCGCAAAGCAGCTTTACCGGTAGTGAATTATGCGAATTTCAAATACATGGGGCGAATTACTGGCACGCACGGCGCTTGTAACAGTCCTTGCTTCATGCGCGCTTTCGTCAAACGCTGAAGATGAGCCTCGGGCACCGGGTGCCAGTGAATCTAACCGGATCGACATTGTCGCGCTTAATAATACCCGCCAATCCCGCGGTGCTTACAACGAGCATATGCTTACGCAGGCTTTCTGGGTCGATGCTGGTGAGGCGAAGCTAAACCTTTCCTGCGAAATAACGCAGATGCACATTGATGGCAAAGCGATCGAGCGAGCTACACCGTTGCTTGTGGATAAAGATTATGGCTGCGTGATCGAAGTGCCCGACGCTGTTGCAAGTATTGGCGGTATGCAGCGGCGCAAGGCCGAATTCAAAGCCGATAGCGCAGATGCTTCGGCGGTTTCAGACTATGTGACGTTTGAGACACGAGACGGCGGCGAGTTTAAACAGGATGTCTACATCAGCGTGAAGTGGAAAGATTCAGCGACCATGCAGTTCGCAGGTAAATATTCCGGAGCGATAAGACTGGTTGCTACCATTCCGGGCGAACTGGAAAAAATAAAATAGCGAGCGCAGCAGCCGGGATTCTTTTCAGGCCGCTTCGACCATCGCCACCTGCAGTTTTTTCATCGCATTTTTTTCCAGCTGGCGAATGCGCTCGGCCGAAACTTCATATTTCGCGGCCAGTTCGTGCAAGGTGGCCTTGTTCTCTTCATCGAGCCAGCGCGACTGCAATATATCGCGGCTGCGCTCATCCAGCTGTGCCAGGGCGTTGCGCAGTGCACCGAGCTGAATATCATTCCATTCGGCTTCTTCGTTGGCGGCCTCAGGGCCAGCAGACCGGCCTTCAAGATAATAGGCGGGCGACTGCGAAGCTTTCTCGTCATCGGCATCTACCGGTGCGTCGAAACACATATCGTGTGATGCCAGTCGGCCCTCCATTTGCCGTACATCTTTCACCGCTACGCCAAGGTCTCCGGCGATTGCATCGGCTTCTTCATTACTCAGCCAGGCCAGCGATTTTTTCTTGCCGCGCAGGTTGAAGAACAGTTTGCGCTGCGCCTTGGTCGTGGCGATCTTGACGATGCGCCAGTTGCGCAGAATAAAATCGTGAATCTCTGACTTGATCCAGTGCACTGCGAAAGAAACCAGGCGTACGCCCTTGCTCGGGTCAAAGCGTTTTACCGCTTTCATCAGCCCCACGTTGCCTTCCTGGATAAGGTCGCCCAGGTTCAGCCCGTAGCCGCGATAGGAGCGCGCGATATGCACGACGAAACGCAGGTGCGAAAGCACCAGCTCACGCGCTGCGTTGAGGTCGTCTTCATCGTGCAGGCGAATTGCCAGCGCTTGCTCGCGCTCGGGGCTCAGCAACTCGAAAGTGTTGACGGTAGCCATGTAGGCATTGATGTTACTGCCCGGTGTCAGGACCGGGATGGCTTGCAATTGTGTACTCATGGTTGTCCTTCTCGTTGGTCGGTTTTGCTGAACGGTCGATATCGCTATGCTTCGCTCTGCGCCTGCATGGCAATACGCGTTCTCGCAGCGCTTCTTCGAGCGGGCGATTACCCTGTTTGTGCTGATTTTAGCACTCTCAGGATTAGAGTGCTAATCGCAAAAAAGTTCCGCGCCATGGCGCCCGGAGACGGTTGTGTGGCGAGGTTGCCGGGAGATAATGAGTAGCTATATGCGGCCAAATTGACGCAAAAACGAGCTAATTTCCGGAAACATGAATTGAATTATCTGGATCCGAATTAACTCGGCTCAATTCGCCGCAATTGCTGCGCAGCGACCAGCCAGGCGCCCAGCCAGCCGAGTGTAGCGCTGCCGCCCAGGATCTGCAGGGCATTGCTTGCCGACAGGCCGCGCAAGCCAATTTCATGGCCAAAAGCTTTTTCTATCGGGCTTATATAGTAAGTTAGTGCTAACAAACATATTCCGCTGAGCACTAACGCCAGCAGCGCCCCACCGGCGCCGAGCCAGGCACCGAGATACAGGAACGGGCGTCGGGCATAACCGTGGGTAGCGCCGACCAGCTTGGCCACGACGATCTCCTCGCGGCGACTTTCTATGGCGACCCGAACGCTGTTGCCGATGACCAGCACCACACCGGCGCCCAGCAGCAGCGCCGTGGCGAGGCGTAGCTGCGCGGCGAAATTGACCAGCGCGTCGGCCTTGCGAAACCATTCCAGATCGAAACTTACCGACTCTACTTCCGGTCGCGAGCGCAGCGCGCTGGCGAGTTCGTCCGCCGTGGAGGCCAGTTCGCCGCGCTGTTGCAACACGATGCGCAGCGTCGCAGGCAGAGGGTTTTGCGGCAGGCTGCGCGCGAGCCTGGCGCTGTCATCACCGGCAAGCGCTGCAAGTTCCTCGAGTGCCTGCTCGGGTGAAATAAACTGTTGTTTCAGAACCAGGTTCTGCGTGGCCAGCCAGGCGCCCAGTTCGACCGGTTCCTGCTCGATGCCGGCACGCAGGTAGGCATTCAGTTCCAGCCCGGCGCTGCTTTGGCCACTCCAGCGCTGCAGGTTGCTGACACCGACTTGCAGCAGCGTGGGCACCGCAATCGCAATGCCAAGCATGGCCAGTGTGGCAGCGGTAGCGAGTGGTGTAGCCAGCAATCGCCGCAACGCCTCGCGGGCAAAGTGCCGATGCGATGCGCGCCACACGACAAACTGGTCGCGCCTGCGATGGGCTGGTGATGTCGCGCCCTGTCGTGCGGATAGCTCAGCCACTCAGGAAACGCTCCCGGCGGATTCAGTTTGCGGCGGGTTATGTTGTTGCGGAGGGTTATGTTGTTGCGGCACTTTATATCTTTGCAGCTGGGCCTGGGCTTGCTGCTGTTGCGACTGCACTTGCTGCTGTGCGTCGCGGCCTGCACCCTCTCCTGTATTGCGAGGGCTGGCAACATTTGCGGCAGCACCGCTGCCGGCGAGGCCAGGACCGCCGCCACCGACCAGCTCGCCCTGGCGCAGGATCAGTGAGCGGTGCGGCATTTTTGCAATTAATGCGAGGTCATGCGTGGCGACCAGCAGGGTGACGCCAACGTTATTGAATTCCTGCAGCAACTGCAGGATTTCGGCACTGAGGTCGGGGTCGAGGTTGCCGGTCGGTTCGTCGGCAAGCAATACCTGGGGCTTGTTGACTACTGCCCGTGCAATACCAACGCGCTGCTGCTCGCCGCCCGACAGTGTCGCCGGATTCTGTCGCTCCTTGCTCAGCAAGCCAACCTTGTCGAGCGCGGCGCGCACGCGCCTTGCGATATCGCGATGCTGGAAGCCGGCTACCTGCAGTGGTAGCGCGACGTTGTCGAATACATTGCGGTCGTCGAGCAAATGATGACTCTGGTAGACGAAGCCGATAGTTCGGCGCAGCTGCGCGATGCCGCGACCGCCCAATTTCGACAGTTGCTGGTCATTGACGATCACCTCGCCGCTGCTGGCGCGCTCGATCAGCATGACCAGCTTCAGCAGCGTGCTCTTGCCCGCACCCGAGTGGCCGGTCAGGAAAGCCATGCCGCCGCGCTCCAGAAGGAAACTGACTTTCTGCAGTGCGTTGTGGCCCGTGTAGGATTTGCTGACCGACTTGAATTCAATCATGTCGCGTCACTGGTTTGACAAGTGTTGTGGTCATGTGATGGTCACGCCGTCGAACAGCGCCTCGACAAATTCGTCAGGTTCGAACGGGCGCAAATCCTCGATTTTTTCTCCCACGCCAATAAAGCGTATTGGCAGTCCGAGCTGGTCGCTGATCGCAAACACTACACCGCCCTTGGCGGTGCCATCGAGCTTGGTTACCGCGATGCCGGTCACGCCTACAGCCTGCTGGAACGTCTTCGCCTGCACGATTGCATTCTGGCCGGTAGTTGCATCCAGTACCAGCAGCACCTCGTGCGGCGCGCTGGCGTCGATTTTTTTCATCACGCGAACTACCTTTTTGAGTTCTTCCATCAGGTTGTCCTTGTTATGCAGCCTGCCTGCGGTATCGGCCAGCAGCACGTCGATATCGCGTGCCTTGCTCGCCTGCAGGCCGTCAAAAATCACCGAAGCGCTGTCGGCACCGGTATGCTGCGCGATAACCTCGATCGCGTTGCGCTCACCCCAGACCTGCAGTTGTTCAACCGCGGCGGCCCTGAAGGTGTCACCCGCTGCCAGTGCCACGGAAAAATTGTTGCCCTGCAATTGCTTGGCCAGCTTGCCGATGGTCGTGGTTTTACCCGCGCCATTCACGCCAACCACGAGCACGACAAAAGGCGCGCGATTGGCATCGATGGCGAGCTCACGGTTCTGCTGGCCGAGAATTCTTTTCAGCTCGTTTTTTAATTGTGTATAAAGTGCAGCGGGGTCTGTCAGTGCGTCGCGCTCTATGGCACCGGCCAGCGCTGTAATAATTTTCTGTGTCGTGTCGACGCCCACATCGGCGACCAGCAGCTGGGTTTCTATGTCTTCCAGCAGTTCATCATCAATTTCCTTTTTACCGAGCAGGATCTGGCCGATGCCGTCGCCGAGTGAGCTGCCGGTCTTGCCGAGCTTGGCGGCCAGCCTGCGGAAAAAGCCGCCTTGATTTTCCTTGCCGGCCTGATCCGCTCTGGCATCGGGATTGCTGGCGGCTTCGGTATTCGCCTGCTGTGCAGTGGCAGTTATCTCTTTCGCTGCAGCAGCGCCCTCACCGCTGGCCGCAGGCGTCCCGGCGCGGTTCGATCCGGAGGCGCGAGTCGTTTCTGCAGCGTCGCCAGTTGTCGTGCCGGATGCGGGGTCCGTAGCGGTGCCGGCTGCAGCTATACTCGCCGCTTCACTCGCCGCTTTTTCGACACCCTGTTCGACCACTGCACTGGCTCGTCCGGATTGCGCGTCGGTGTTTTTATCCTTGCGGCGCTTGATGAATCTGAGCATGTCGTTACCGGGTAAATGATTGCGCTGCAATGCAGCGACTGCCTGGGTCTTGCAATTTGCGCTTGCAGCGCTACTGTGCGATCGGGACGTGGTGTGCGAGGACTGAAATTATACTCGGCATCGGGTAAATCCAGAGCTGAAAGTATGCGCTAATGGTTAACAAAACTCAGCGCGGCACAAGCCGCAGGAATAGCCTGCGTATTATTGCGGGGACGCTGCGTGGCTCCAGGCTGGCATTTGTCGATGCGGACGGTTTGCGCCCGACGCCAGAGCGCGCACGCGAGATGCTCTTTAACTGGCTGCAAAATAAGATAAGCGGCGCACACTGTCTTGACCTCTTTGCCGGTTCCGGTGCCCTGGCGCTCGAGGCGTTGTCGAGGGGCGCAGCCAGCGCCTGCGCGGTTGAATCCAGCGCGGCCGCAGCTGCAACAATTGAGCGCGAGGCTGCCAGGCTCGGCGTCGCCGGGTTGACCGTGTGCAGGCAGGATGCACTGGGCTGGCTGGCCGCGCACCACCAGCCGGCACCCATGCAGCGTTTCGATATCGCGTTCCTGGATCCGCCTTTTGGCAAGGATCTTTTGGCAGGCGGCAGCAAGGCGCTCGAGGCTGCGGGAGTGCTGGCTGATGGCGCTGCAATCTATGTTGAATCTGCGGTTACAACGCCTGTGCCGGACTTGCCGGTGCGATGGCAACTGCACCGTGAACGGCGTGTCGGTGACGTGCGCTGCGCTTTGTACGTTCGAGACTGAGTACTTTCGAGAGTGAGTGCTTTCGAGAGTGAGCACGATCGAGGCGGGGTAATGGCGCACCTGAAGCGCTGCACCATTACCCGCCCGTCAATGCCTGCTGCGCACGCTTGCTGGCATGCTGCGCGGGCCAAAGCCTCTTGCGGCGCTGCCTTGAGACACCCGTCGAATCGGTTTACCATCGCTTGTCAGCCGACCTTGCCTTCGCCGCTTTCGAGTGGTCCTGTTGCCTGTCACCGGCCAATTACCGAGTAGTCAAGTGCTATGCCTTCAGTCGTATACCCGGGTAGTTTCGACCCTTTAACCAATGGCCATGTCGACCTGATCGAGCGCGCCTGCGCATTGTTCACCAAAGTGACTGTCGCGATTGCCGTGTCGAGCCAGAAAAACCCCATGTTCTCACTCGATGAACGCGTTGCCATGGCAAAGACCTCGCTTGAGCACCTGAGCAATGTGGAGGTCATCGGTTTCAACAAGCTGCTAGCTTTTTTGCTTGAAGACCTGAACGAAAATATCGTCCTGCGCGGGCTGCGCGCGGTATCCGACTTCGAATACGAGTTCCAGCTCGCGAACATGAACCGCGCCATGAAACCCGATTTTGAAACGGTTTTCCTGACTCCTGCAGATGACCTCACTTACATCTCATCTACCCTGGTACGCGAAATCGCCACGCTCAATGGGGATGTCTCCAAGTTCGTGCCACCGCCCGTACTTGAATACATCAAAAAGAAAATCAACTGATATGACGTGGCGCAACTCCGCGCCAGTAATGTCGCCTGGCACGCTGCTGTTGAGCATGCCAGCAGCGCATCGGTCCTTTTTCGCAATATCCTGCACACTGCTTTTTTTGCTGGCGGCATCCGCTTGTGCACCGCAGCAGGCTGGCGCTCCGCATCACGATAACACGCGACGCGAAGATTTATTACCCGGCCATGAGCAGGCGCGTACCGCTCCCGAACCTGCCACAGAGATAATGCAGATCGCCAATGGTCGCGCAAAGGTTGCACAGGCAAAAAGATTTATGGCGGTGACCGCCAACCCGCACGCCAGCAGCGCGGCGCAAGCGGTGCTCGCCGACGGTGGCTCCGCGATCGATGCGGCGCTCGCCGCACAAATGGTACTGGGCCTGGTTGAGCCACAATCCTCGGGACTTGGTGGCGGCGGCTTTCTGTTGTACTGGGATGCGCAGCAACGCAGGCTGTTTAGCTACGATGGTCGTGAAACCGCGCCACTGGCAGCTGATGAAAGCCTGTTTATTGACCCGGATAACGGGGAGCGTATGAATTTCGGCGCTGCCCTGGTTGGTGGCCGCAGTGTCGGTGTGCCAGGCATGATGCGCATGCTGGAAATGGCGCACGCTGCGCACGGCGTAAAGCCCTGGCATCAATTATTTGAGCCCGCCATGCAGCTTGCAAGGCGTGGATTTGCGGTGTCACCTCGGTTGGCGTCATTGGTTGCCAGTGTACCGGCACTGAAAGTGCGGCGGCCAATGCGCGAATACCTGCATGCGGGCGGTGAAAACCTGCAAGCAGGGAGCGTGTTGCGCAATGCCGAATATGCGCAGACGCTGGCGGTTCTTGCCGCACAAGGGTCGGACGCGCTGTACGGCGGGGACATTGCAAATACCCTGGTGAGCAGGGTCAACGAAGATGAGAATCCTGGCACGCTTAGCGTCTACGACATGCTTGTGTATCGCGCGGTTAGTCGCGAACCGGTTTGCCAGGTAATTTTCGCCTACAGGATCTGCGGCATGGGGCCGCCATCGTCGGGTGCAACAACCGTGCTTGGCATCCTCGGTATGCTGGAAGCCTTGCCAGGCCATGACCAGGCGGAGCCGGGCGTTGCTGCGCAGGCTACGCTCGCGCACCGGTTTGTGGAGGCATCAAGGCTGGCCTTCGCTGATCGCAACTATTATCTGGGTGATCCGGACTTTGTCGCTGTGCCGGTTGCGGGGTTAATCGATAAATCCTATCTCGGTTCGCGGGCTGAATTGATTTCAGACCTGAGTAGACTGGCTCAGCCTGCCGCAGGCGAGCCGCAAGGTGGATTGCCTCGCAGCATGAGTGAACCGTTAGAGCTGGCCTCTACAACGCATCTCAGTATCGTCGATGCGCAGGGCAATATTGCCAGTATGACCACCAGCATTGAGTCAGCGTTTGGCTCCCGCCTGATGAGCAACGGATTTATTCTCAATAACCAGCTCACCGATTTTTCTTTCCTGCCGCGCGATGCAGATAATCGTATGCTTGCCAATCGCGTACAGGGCGGCAAGCGGCCGCTCAGTTCGATGTCGCCAATGATTGTTTTCGATGCACAGGGAGAGCCGGTAATGGCGCTGGGCTCACCGGGCGGCAAAAGTATTATCGGTTTTGTCGCCCGGGTGTTATACGAAACCCTGGCGCAGCAGCGAGGGTTGGCAGAGGCCATTGCAGCGCCGCATATTGTCGCTACCGGCACTGCGCTGGGAATTGAACCCACGGTAGATAACGCGGTGCAGGAAAAGCTCCGTGCGCTGGGGCACCAGCCAGAAATTCGTGCGCAGACCAGCGGCATCAGTGCGGTGCAGCGCCGCGAAGGTGGCTGGCTCGGTGTAGCCGACCCGCGCAGGGAAGGCGCCGCGGCGGGTGGTTAGCGATGACTCGGCGGCGGGTGGATAACGGCGCTGCCGCGGCGGATTATCGAATTAACGCTGCGCCGGTTTTTCTGCACAGCTTACCAGGCAGGCGTCAATTGTCAGCGCTGGCAGTTGGCGCAATAAAAGCTGCTGCGCTGGCCTACCGTGACCTGCTTTATCGTTGCAGCACAAACATTGCAGGCCTGCCCTGCACGGCCGTAGACTCGCAAGGTCTGCTGGAAATAGCCCGGCATACCATCGCCACCGACAAAATCACGCAGCGTGCTGCCGCCCATTTTTATCGAGTCCGACAGCACCATGCGAATATTTGCCAGCAGCCGCTCGTATTCATCGCGCGAGACGCGACCCGCGGCGCGGCGCGGGCGAATACCGCTCATAAATAATGCTTCATTGGCGTAGATGTTGCCCACGCCTACCAGTACATGGTTGTCCATCACGAAATTTTTCACCGCGACCTTGCGCTTGCGTGACTGCATGAACAGGTAATCGGGCGCGAGGTGCTGGTCGAAAGGCTCCGGGCCCAGCGAGCACAGCAGCGCGTGCTGTTGTGGCCGCTCTCCAAGCCACAGCGCGGAGCCGAATCGCCGCGGATCGTTGAAGCGCAGCTGTCGCCCGCAGGAAAGCGTGATTACGAGGTGGTCGTGTTTGCGCAGCGCCTCATCGGCATCAGCTACGCGCAGGCTGCCCGACATGCCCAGGTGCAGCATAAAGTAGCCCTGCGGCAGTTCAAACAGCAAGTATTTGGCACGGCGCTGTACCTGCAGCACGGGCGCACCGGTTAACCGGCTGGCAAAGTTTTTTGCTATCGGCCAGCGCAGGCGGCGCTCGCGCACGTCAACCGCTGTTATCGTTTTGCCGACCACGTGGGGGGCAATACCGCGCCTGGTGGTTTCGACTTCCGGCAGCTCCGGCATACGGGCGTTCTCTGTTGCGCGGGCACAAAAAACCCGCCTTGTAAGCGGGTTATTTGCTGCAAGGCAGGCATAACCTGGCGTTACTTGATTTTGCCTTCCTTGTACGGCACGTGCTTGCGCACCACCGGGTCATATTTTTTGATTTCCATCTTCTCAGGCATGGTGCGCTTGTTTTTGTCGGTGGTGTAGAAGTGACCGGTGCCTGCCGATGAGTTGAGTCGAATTTTTTCTCGCATGGTGCTGTGCCTCTGAACGTGCCGCTGTAAACTTTGGACCTGCGCCGTATTTTCGGCGCAACTGGTATACCCCTGAGTCAAACCCTATCGTTTAAACGGTTTCCCCACGCGCACGCAGTTCAGCAACGATAGTGTCGATGCCTTTTTTGTCGATAACGCGCATGCCCTTGGATGAGACGCGCAACGTGACAAAACGCTTCTCACTTTCCAGCCAGAAACGATGGCGGTGCAGGTTGGGCAGGAAGCGACGCCTGGTGCGGTTCTTGGCGTGCGATACGTTGTTGCCGGTGATCGGGCGCTTGCCGGTTACTTGGCATACCTTGGACATCGTACTGGTCTCGTCTGCTTGTTTGGCTTTCGCTGGTCGACCGACCGGTGAAGCAAAACCTGTGGGCGCCCTGCAATTGCCGGGAGCCCTGAAAAAAGGACGCGCTTTATACCAAATGACCATCGCCGTGACAAGCTGGCCGCCTATATAAGGCCGAGCTCGGCCATCGACACCGCGCGGTGGCCGCCAACGATGATATGGTCGAGTACGCGGATATCCACCGTGGCCAGCGCCTGCTGCAGGCGCCTGGTGATTGCCTTGTCGGCCTCGCTGGGTGTCAATG
>JBATGO010000241.1:0-4809 GCA_049665845.1 Pseudomonadales bacterium
GAAGGGTGCAGTGGAAGTTGTTGCGCGCTATGAAGACGGTGAGGGCGATTTCGGCGATATAGAATTGTCCAGTACTGCTGTGCCTATTGTTGACGCAACCTCGTGGGGGCTGGGTGTGAACTGGTATGTTAACGACGCTGTTCGACTCGGTCTGAACTACACAGATGGTGAGACGGAAGGTACCAACATAGGCGGTGAAGAGTACCGCGCTCGAGTGCAAATCGCTTTTTAAGCGACTACTTAGTTTAGTTTCTCCTGCCTGGGCCATGCGGCCATTGCGGAAAGCCCGGAATGCACTCCCGGGCTTTTTTTTGCCCGCAATTCAAGGGCGGATATGCGCGGTCGTTGCTTTATTTAATAGCCCCAGCATTTCATCCGGATCGAATGTCAGCGGCAGGCGCATGATGCTTTCGCGTTTGTTGATGCCGTTGTTGCTGGCCACCAGCAAGGTAGGAAATCCACCAATGTTATAGCGAGTGAATAACGTGCGATTAGCTGCGCTTTCATACTCAATCCTGGTGTAATGAAACCCGTCAATTATTCTATTGCGCACGCGCGGGTCAGTAAAAACCTGTAGCTCGAGTTTACGGCATGCCGGGCACCACAGCGCGGAAAAATTTGCCAGCACCGGTTTGCCATCGGCAGCTGAAGCGATCATGGCCTGTTCAAAGGGCTGCGCGGGCAGGTCTGCCGTGTCGATGGCGCGCTGGCCAAGGAAATTCTGTACTTGCCGCTCGGCAACCAGAGCAACACCCAGCAGCAGTGCGAGCAGCAGGAATTGTTGCCAGACTGGCCGGTCGCGAAATGTTTTATTTTTCATTAGCCGTTCTGTTTATGGTGCTACAAAATACCAACGGGCCTGTGTACACTGCCGCGATGGAAGATACGCACGACGACATCGTCAAATCACTGCTCACGATTCGCGATTATACGCGGCTTGCGGTTGGTCGCTTCAACCGTGCGGGGCTTTACTTCGGGCACGGCACCGACAACGCCTGGGACGAAGCCATCACGCTGATATTTCACTTGCTCAACATATCAGGCGAAGACCAGCAGCAGGTACTCGATGCGCATCTCACGCCCAATGAGCGCCGCTTGATCCTGCGCATGATCGAAACACGCTGCCATGAAAAAATTCCGGTCGCCTACCTGACCAACCGCGCATGGTTTGCCGGGCTTGAATTTATTGTCGACGAGCGCGTACTGATTCCGCGCTCGCCGATTGCCGAGTTGATCGAACGTGAATTCAAGCCCTGGGCCAGCGGCGAGATTGCCGATGTACTGGATCTCTGTACCGGCAGCGGCTGCATCGGCATCGCCAGCGCGCTTTACCTTGGGACACGCGTGGACCTTGCCGACATCTCGCCCGATGCGCTGGAAGTGGCCAGGCAGAATGTTGCGCGGCACCAGCTCGGCAACCGGGCGCGGCTGCTGCAGTCCGACCTGTTCGACTCAATCGACCGGAGCTACGACCTGATCGTTAGTAATCCGCCTTATGTAGACGCTAAGGATATGGCAAGTATGCCCGCCGAATATCACCACGAACCGCGGTTAGGGCTGGAAGCAGGTGAGGAGGGGCTCGATTTCGCCAGGCAAATACTCGCCAGTGCCGCAGCACATCTCAAACCGGATGGCCTGCTGGTACTGGAAGTCGGCAACAGCGCCGAAGCGCTGCAGCGCGCGTTTCCCGATGTGCCGTTTACCTGGGTTGAATTCAGTCGCGGCGGCCATGGTGTCTGCGTGCTCGACAAGCTAACCCTGCAACAGCATTTTACCAGCTAGCCTCTGCGGTTCACGCGCTGCACAAATCCCTGCTGCCAGCAGCAGGCAAGTGCCGGGGAGTGCCCCGAAGGGCACTTTTCACGACGGTATCGCGCCGCCGCAGGCGCACGGGCACGTATAATCGTTCCTGTACGCTCGCGATGCAAAAGCGCGCAACCCTCACCCAATGATCAGTACAGGCTCCATGTCCGGCAATACTTTCGGCAAACTCTTTACGCTCACCACCTTTGGCGAAAGCCACGGGCCCGCGCTTGGCGCCATCATCGACGGCTGTCCGCCTGGTATGCCGCTCAGCGAAGCAGACCTGCAGCACGATCTCAACCGTCGCAAGCCGGGCCAGTCGCGCTTCACCACGCAGCGGCGCGAAGACGATGCAGTAAAGATTCTTTCCGGTGTATTCGAAGGCGTCACTACGGGCACGCCGATTGGCCTGCTGATTGAAAATACCGACCAGCGCTCGAAAGACTACAGCAAGATCAAGGACCAGTTTCGCCCCGCGCACGCCGACTACACCTACCAGATGAAATACGGTATTCGCGATTATCGCGGGGGAGGGCGCTCTTCTGCGCGCGAGACAGCGATGCGCGTCGCCGCTGGTGCGGTGGCAAAAAAATACCTGCGCGAGCGCTGCGGCATTGAAATTCGCGGCTACCTGTCGCAACTGGGCCCGCACAAGGTCAGCAAGGTCGACCTCGATATCGTCGAGCAGAATCCGTTTTTTTGTCCTGACGCAAAACTGGTACCCGAACTCGAAAGTTACATGGCAGCGCTGGGCAAGGAAGGCAATTCGATTGGCGCAAAAATCACCGTGCAGGCCAGCAACGTGCCGGTCGGCCTTGGCGAGCCCGTGTTTGACCGGCTCGATGCCGACATTGCGCATGCCTTGATGAGCATAAATGCAGTCAAAGGAGTGGAGCTTGGCGCAGGCTTTGCCAGCGTCGAACAAAAAGGCAGCGAGCACCGTGACGAACTGACGCCAGGCGGGTTCAAAAGCAACAACGCCGGTGGCGTATTGGGCGGTATTTCTTCGGGCCAGGATATCGTTGCACACCTCGCACTGAAACCGACTTCCAGCATTCGCCTGCCTGGTGACAGTATTGACGTTTCCAACCAGCCTGCCGAAGTAATTACCACCGGGCGCCATGATCCCTGCGTAGGAATTCGCGCGGTACCGATTGCCGAAGCGATGCTGGCGCTGGTGCTCATCGACCACCTGCTGCGCCATCGCGGCCAGAACGCCGATGTAGCATCGACCACTCGGGCAATACCCGCCAGCAATAACAATGCCTGATCTGCGCGGCGAATTATCGCAACTTTGCCTGCGCAGGCTTGCGCGCATCAAAAGCTAAAGGAAGCATACGCTGATGGCGCACTGGCGACTCGCCGGCCTCTATTTTTTCTATTTCGCGCTGCTTGGCGCGATCATGCCGTTCTGGAATCTTTACCTCGCCGCTGAAGGCTACAGCGCCCGCGATATCGGACTGCTGGGTGCTGTGATGATGGGCACCAAGGTTATCTCACCGTACATGCTCGGCTGGCTCGCAGACCTGACGCAACGACCGATGCTGACCATACAGTGGAGTAACCTCGCTGCATTCCTGCTTTTCCTGCCGATTTTCCTGCTGGCTGGTGAATCGGGTGTGGAGCAGGGTAGTCGTACCCTCCACCTTGCTTTGATCATCGCAGCATTCACTTTTTTCTGGAACGCAGTTATCGCGCAGTATGAATCCGTAACCATGCTGACACTGGGTAACGATTACCATAAGTACGGACCGATCCGCGCCTGGGGATCTGTGGGATTCATTATCTCGGTGTCACTACTGGGCTGGATCTTCGAACGCGTGAACATCTCTGCTTTGCCATGTGTAATCGCGATGCTGCTAATGACAATCTGGCTATCGAGTTTACGCACCGGGGAGCCTCGCACCGCACCGCAGCCGGAAGACCTGCACGGTCTGGGTAGCATTTTGTTCCGTCCACCGGTGCTGGCGTTTTTTTTCGGTTGTTTCCTGGTGAAATTCGCGCACGGGCCGTACTACACCTTTTATTCAATATACCTTGATGCCTATGGCTACTCGACCACTGCCATTGGCGTGCTTTGGAGTATCGGTGTCATCGCCGAACTGTTGCTGTTTATCTATATGGGAGCATTACTCGCGCGCTTCTCGCTGCGTATGCTTTTTTCCATCAGTCTGTTCGCCGGCATACTGCGCTGGGCGACGATTGGCCTGTTCCCGGAAAACCTCGCGTTGATCATCGTCGCACAACTGGCACATGCGCTGACTTTCGCGAGCTATCATGCAACCGCGGTGGAATGGGTAAGGCGCAGCTTTGGCGTCCATCACCAGGGGCAGGGACAGGCTTTGTACAGTGCACTCAGTTTCGGTGCTGGCGGCGCAGTGGGTGCAATTGTCAGCGGGCTTTTATGGACCGATGCACCGAGCAGTAACTGGCAGCTCACGTGGATGATGGCATCGCTGGCAAGTGTTGCAGGGCTATTGATATTTGTATTTTTTGCTTCAAACCCGAATGCAGACAACAGTACGCCAGGCGGCGAAGTCGATGACGCCGGAAAAATAAAAGCGGGGCCAGCAAATTGACTGCCTGTGCCCTGGCAACACTGGGTAACCGCGCATTGCAGGCGTTGCGTGAACAGCGCGCGGCACAGGGCTTGCGCATCAAACTGATTTTTTTTGACGTAGATGGCACACTGGTGAATACCCACCGCGAAGTCCCGCATAGTGCAATAAGCAGTATCGAAAGAATAAGGGCGCTGAAGATAAAAACTGCCATAGCCAGTGGCCGCCCGCCATTTGCCTGCGAACATTTATTCAGGGAGCTGAATATTGAAGATGCCGGCATGTTTTTTACCGGCGCGTTGCTTTACGATCCCGCCGGAGACAGCATTATCGAAGCAAATCCTTTGCCCGGTTTGCTGGCAAAGAAGTTTGTCGATGCTGCCAGGCATTATGACCTTCATCTCGAGTTGTACAGCGACACAACATACTTCATCGAACAGCACACGGC
>JBATGO010000242.1:0-8364 GCA_049665845.1 Pseudomonadales bacterium
TTTCGAAGCCTATCGGGCTGCCATAGAGTTCATTACCAATCACCCTTACGTTTTCGGAACCGGCCACCCACATTGAGGTATCGAGCGAGCCATAGGAAACATTGTTGCGCACCAGCCCGTTCGCGGAAAGCGTTGGGTAAATACCGTTGTTCAGGTTGTTGACCGACTCATTGCGCACGAATTCGAAGCCGTCTACCCAGCGGGTCTGGATACCGTTTTGCGGGAAGCCCTCTACGGTAAAGCCGCGGATATAGACGTCTTGCAGGTTGGCAGAGGCGCAGCTTGTGTCCTTGTAGTTACAGCCTGCGGGAGCTGCGTATATACCTGTTTCCTGGTCGCCGTTGTGCAACAGGCGCACCTTGCCCGCTTCACCCTGGCCTTTTTTAACCTTGCCTATAAGCCGCAGGTTTTCGGTGGTGATGTGCAGGCCATACAGGTTGCCGGGATCTTCCTGGTAGGTGCCGGGCTCAACCAGGATGGTATCGCCTGGCGCGGCGCTATCTACCGCTGCCTGGATGGATTCGCCCGGGTGTACGCGGTGCACCGCCGCTTGCGCGGTGGCGACACAGGTTAGCAGGGCGATGGTTAGCAGGGCACGAATTCGGCACAGTTTCATCGTTGACTCCTTGGTAAAGGTTTTTTCGTTGTTGTATTTGAGTGAATTACTGGTCGACTATGTGCTTGCTTTTTTCTTTGAAGATTCTCTTGTTATTATCTCGCGTCTCGCGAACCCACTGCTTAAATGAATTTGCTTGCGCTAATTCAATTTCGCTAATTTTGCTTGTTTACATACCGGCCAATTGATTGCTGTTCGTTCACCGACCGTATTAATCACATGCGATGTTAATGCAAACCACGGGCGAACAATCTGTTCCACGCCGCGTAGAAAGATACTGTGCTGGCAAAAGCCTGTCAATTACAGATTTATTAGGAAAGGAGATCGAGCAGAAAAATTGCGTTGCATAGGCCGCCTGCGATGCGGCCGGCATTACTATTGCCGCTGCGTTGACTTCATCTTGCCGATCTACCAGAATCGCTCGCAGGGGCCTCGGCACATTGCCCGGATTGCTGTACACACGGTCGAGAATAACTGCAAGTCACTGATAGAAGCGGGAAATATCCTGGAATGAATATGCACAAGCCCTGCTCGGGCATTGCCGCTTCGCGCGCGTCTTCGCTGTCGTTCGCGCGAGGCTTCGGGTGCACCATTCGCTTGCCTGTGTTGCTGCTCTCTATTCTGCTGGCGCTGACGGCCTGCCAGCGCGATGTTGCGCGGGAACAGGTGGCGCCATCCGCCGCGGAATCCTTCAATCTCGCAATAACCTACCCGCAGGACCAGACGCTGTTTCCGCCGGAGATCGTGGCGCCAACCTTCGTATGGGAAGGCGATTCCGAGGGCGTCGAACACTGGCAGGTCCTGCTGCGTTTTGCAGGCCATGACGCCAATAAAGGAAGCAGCGTCACCGGTGGCGACAGCGATGCCCATGCGAGTGAACAAGTCATGCGATATGAAACATCGCAGCCGAAGTGGAAGCCCTCCGAGCAGGACTGGGCCACGATCAAGTCCCTGTCGACGTCGCAGCCTGCTGAAGTGGCGGTAGTTGCTATTGGCGAGAATAAAACCGCGCTTGCTTCAGCCAGCGTTCGCATCCAGACGTCTGTCGATCCGGTCGGCGATTCGATTTTCTACCGCGAAGTACCACTGCCTTTCATAGAGGCGGTGCAAGACCCTTCGCGTATCCGCTGGCGCTTCGGCTCGGTCGATTCTGTTGAGAGACCGCCGGTGGTGCTGGAGAACTTGCCGGTCTGTGGCAATTGCCATTCCTTTTCGGGCGACGGCAGTAAGCTGGGGCTCGATGTCGATTACGGTAACGACAAGGGTGGCTATGCAATTCTGCCCGTATCAGAACAGATGGTGCTGAACGACGAAAAAATCATTACCTGGAGCGATTACAGGAAAGACGACGGTGAAGCCACTTTCGGTTTGCTGTCGCAGGTTTCTCCCAACGGCCGTTACGTCATCAGCACTGTGAAAGACCGCGCGGTGTTCGTGGCGACTCCCGGCATCGCCTTTTCGCAACTGTTTTTCCCGATCAAGGGTATCCTCGTTGTCTACGACACCGTCACCGGTACTTTCGCGCCGCTGCCGGGTGCGGATGATCCCGATTACGTGCAGAGCAACCCGACCTGGAGCCCCGATGGCGAGTTCGTTGTATTCGCCCGCACCAAAGTCTACAAAAAAGCATCGATCGAAAATTCCAGCAGTATTCTGCTCGACGAACACGATGTGCCGGAGTTTATCGAAGACAAGCAACCGTTCAAGTTCGATCTTTACCGCGTGCCGTTTAACGGCGGGCAGGGCGGTGTGGCCGAAGCCATAGAGGGCGCTTCGCATAACGGTATGAGTAATTTCTTTGCGAAGTATTCGCCGGACGGGAAATGGATTGTCTTTACCCGGGCCGAAAACTACATGCTGTTGATGCCCGATAGCGAACTATATATTGTGCCCGCCAGTGGCGGCGCGGCGCGGCGCCTGCGCGCGAATACACCGTTGATGAATTCCTGGCACAGCTTTTCGTCCAATGGCAAATGGCTGGTATTCTCGTCCAAGGCCAACACGCCTTATACGCAGTTGTTCCTTACCCACATTGATGAGCAGGGGAATTCCACGCCGCCGGTGGTGCTGGAGCGATTCACTGGCAACGACCGCGCCGCGAACATCCCCGAATTCGTACCGCTGCCGGCTAAATCGATTGCACAAATAAAGGAGCAGTTTCTCGATGCCTATTCATTCCTGCGCGCAGGTATGGCCAACGAGCGCACCGGCAATTACCCGGCTGCGGTAAAAGCCTACCAGCGCGGCCTGGAAACAGAGCCTGAAAACGTCGAGCTGTTGAATTCGCTTGGCTTTGCACTGTTCCAGCAGGGCAACAGCGGCCAGGCAGTTGCTGCGCTTGAAAAAGCGCTTGAAGTGGATCCCGGGCACTGGAAGGCGCACAACAACATGGCGCTGGCATCTATTGATATGGGCGAACTGGAAGTAGCCGAAGCGCATTACCGCGAGTCGCTGGCGATTGAGCCGCAAGCGTCCAGTTATAACGACCTGGGTTTTGTACTGGAGCGGCAGGGCCTGCCGGATGAGGCGGTGGAAATGTATCGCAAGTCCCTGGCGCTGGACCCTGCCTCAGCCGCCGCACACTACAACCTGGCCGGATCGCTGGCGCGCGGTGGCGAGTTGGCCGAGGCCGAACGACATTTTCGCAGCGCGCTGGACATAAACCCGAATGCGCAAACGCACCTGAGCCTTGGCATTGTTCTGCGTGCGCAGGGAAAACTCGATGAAGCCGTGGCAAGTGTTAAACAATCAATGTCAATAGATCCGGACAACGTCGCGGCAAAAGAGGCGCTGGAAAAACTGCGCAGCGAGCTTGCCGCGCGCCAGCGACCGGTAGATTGATGCGCGATAAAACCTGGCGCGAGTTAGCTCAAGCTGGCGAAGGGGCTCCGCAGGGGTGTGTGCAGTCAGGCCAGCACGCCATCCATGCGCGTGCCGGGCGAGGAAGGAAACGAATGGCGCAGGATTCGCCAGCAAACCTGCCCGAATTGCCTGTGCAGGTAGCCGGTATTGTAGTGCTGCCCGTAGCGCGCACAGATATCCTGCACGTTTGCACTGAGTTGCGCGTAGCGCCAGGCCGGCAGGGTGGGAAACAGGTGGTGTTCTATCTGGTGGCTCAGGTTGCCTGACAAGATATGAAACCACTTGCCGCCTTTCAGGTTGGAAGAGCCGCGCAACTGGCGCAGGTACCAGTGTCCGCGCGTTTCGTTCTTCAGCACAGAAACCGGGAACACTTCCGCATCAGACGTGAAGTGACCGCAAAAGATAATCATGAAGGTCCACAGGTTGCGGATTATGTTCGCGACAAAATTACCGGCCAGCACACTGAGAAACATCGGGCCGGCCAATAGCGGGAATAATAGGTAATCCTTTATCAACTGGCGCCTTGATTTCGCCCAAACCGGTTTGAGTTCCGTCTTTAATTGCGCCCATGACTTGCGACCGCCGAAAAATTTGCCCAGCTCCAGTTCCTGGATTGCGACACCCCATTCGAACAGCAGCGCCAACAGGCTTGCCCATACGGTTTGCAACAAATAACCGCGACGCCAGCGTTGTTCGGGGAACAGGCGCAGCAAACCGTAACCTACATCTGAATCCTTGCCCTTGATGTTGGTGTAGGTGTGGTGCACATAGTTGTGGCTGTGCCGCCAGTTATCGGCTGTGGCGACAATATCCCACTCGTAACTGCTGCCGTTCAGGTCAGGCTCGTTCATGAAATCGTACTGGCCGTGCATCACGTTGTGGCCCAGTTCCATATTCTCCAGGATTTTCGACAAGCCGAGGATCAAAGTACCGAGTAACCATGCCGGCGGGAAAAAACCCAGGAAAAGCAGGCCGCGACCAAGCAGTTCGGTGTAGCGCACTGCGGCCACGATGCGGCGGATATAACGTGCATCCTTTTCGCCCACATCTGCCAGTGCGGTTTGTTTCAACTGCTCGATTTCATCGCCCAATGCTTGCAGTTCCTGTGCGGAAAGATGACGATTCTTCGTTGCTGCCGTGCTCATAAGTTAATCCTTCAGTTACAGTTCAAGCGTCAGCGCTGAGCTGGCACGACTGCTACATAATTTGATGCGCTGCAAGGGTTCGTTGTGTTCAGCGCCGCTATAAATATCGTGCGTCGCGCCACTTGCTTTCACACAACTGCAGGTGTTGCAGATGCCGCGTCGGCAACCGGATTTAACCGCGATGCCATGGCTCTCGAGCGCATCCAGCAGGTTGGCATCGGGCGCTACCTCGACGCTGATACCGGATTTGCTCAGCGTGACGCGCTGCATGCCTTCACTGCCAGCTGCGGGCAGGGATTCGCGATGCTGATGTGCAAGTGGTTTGATGCTGCGAGCGGGATTGTCATAGGGCGCGCCAAGTTCCAGCCTCATGCCCGGCTTGCCGTGCTCAAGTAACCAGTTGCTGATACCGCCGCCGGCAACCCGGCGCACGGTAATTGCCGGCAAGCCGGCGTCAGCGGCGATATCCAGCCTGTAGCTGCGGGTGATATTCCTGCCGCCTATGCGCGCAGTTACGTTGCAACGCTGGCCGGCGCGAAAGCCGCGCCAGTTGCCGTTCGGCCTGAGTGCCAGCTTGACGTGGCTGGCATCCCCTTCGGCGGACATCACCCGTGCATAGCAGCGCTCCCACGCGGCGATGCTGCCCAGCTGCCCTGCCCAAAAATCGAACTGGTCGGGGCTGACCAGAGGTGCGAGCAGTTTGCGGCCAAGGACCTGCGGTTGTGGCAAAGACATGGTATGTTCCGGGCGACGATGTCGGCGAATGCGAGCGCAGCCGGCGGGCTGCGAAGGCTCGGGAATGAACAAGTATACGACTGTATATACAACTGTCAATACAAATGTATATATACTTGTGTTTATACTGGCCAGCAAATGTCCAATCCCCATAATTACCAACGGGTTACCGGTGAAAAAATTAGACAGGCAAGTGCCTCAGGTGCAGGAAAAGTCTGCGCGTAAAGCGCCGATTACCGAACGCGAGCTGATGGATGCCGCGATTTCCTTGCTCGATTCGCACCGCAGCGTCTCCAGCCTGAGCCTGCGGGAAATAGCCAAGGCGGCGGGCATTGCACCGAACAGCTTTTACCGGCACTTTCGCGATGTCAACGAACTGGCAGTGGCACTGATCGACCAGGCTGGTCGCGGTTTGCGGGGCATTATTCGTGAAGCGCGCAGACGACTTAATGACGGCAGTGGTGGGATACGCGCTTCGGTTGAAGTGTTTATGGAGCAGCTCGACAGCGAGCAGAAGTACCTGCACATATTATTGCGCGAAATGTCGATCGGCTCCGAGGCCTTTCGCCAGGCAGTCGACAGGGAGTTGCGCTATTTCGAAGACGAACTGCGTGATGAACTCGAAAAGATCGCGACAGCGCAAAACGGGCGTATCTACCAGCCACAACTGGTAGCGAAAGCGATTACTCGCCTTGTTTTTGCGCAAGGTGCCAGCGCGGCTGACCTGTCGCCTGCCGAACGCCACGCCGTTATCGAAGAGACCACGATTATGGTGCGTATGATTATTCATGGCGCCCGCGGCCTTGCCGAGGCAAAGTGATGCCTGCAGTACATGCGGCAGTAAATTTGGCATAAAGCGGCAGCACTCAGCAACAGGCGGTGTACCGCCCCGAATGATGCTGGAAGCAGTATAACCTTCTGCTTCAGGATGCTCTGGAGAATGGGGGGATTACACTGTCGCTGATGCTGGTCAAATCAATCGAAATTATCATCAAACCGAAAACTTCAGCCGCGAGGGTTCTCAGTGGTTTGCACGCAGTGTTGGTTCCAGTAAATCGAAAAGTATTTCTCTTCGTTCTCGAAGTAGACTGATCGCAACCCAACGCAAATAAACCCTTGAAAATCCGCAACCAAAGCTTCGTCGCGCCAGGCTTGCATCAGGCCGCAGCTGGCGGGCTGCCGGTACGCAAAGCCACGATGGTAAAAAGTCTGCTTAAAAACTGCCCTGTTAGCTCCAGCGAATCTCTCGAGCGCCATATTTTGGCAGCGCTCCATCCATGCTTCTTGCGCTTCTACGGTCTCGCTGTATTCAGGATTAGCCCTGGGTTGATTATCTGGCATTCCATCCGGGTACAAATCACTGAAGCTAATGGCGCCAGGCGGTCCTTGCAATGGAGACGCATCAACCTCATCCGTTTTATTAATGTTTTCAATTTCATTCTCTTGGTGTTGCAGCCCAGTAATATAAATCCGATAAATGTAAGCCAGTTCCATGATCACCAGAACCAAGACAGCGGTAATGCCCAGTTTCGTTGCTGTTTTCACATGAATTAGTGTATGTTTGTTAGAGGGATAAAAAAATATGGCCCCAGTATACTAATTGTGGACTTTTGCGCTACGTTAATCTGTAAATCGGATGAAATGCCTGCCAGCCGGTTTGTGGCGCATGAATAACTGCCCTGATTTACATCAAGGTGGTACGCGACTCTGATGCCATTCGCTCGTTCTATGGTTTGGGTTATACCCTCCAACTCTGAACATTAAAGCAAGTGTTTGCTAGCAACGCCTGAAGCGAGATAAACGACAATGCCCACGCTGATTCACCAACGGGTAGAGGCCTGCAGAAAGGGTACCTATCCAAAAACCATCTGCAGGGTAAATTCCGGCTGGGTTGTACTGGGAGACGTACAATTTTTAAAGGGTTACTCGCTATTGCTGCCAGACCCGGTGGTTGCCGATTTGAATGCGCTGGAGCACGACCAGCGCAAGACACTGCTCTATGAGGCGTCGGTGGTAGGTGATGCGTTACTCGAGATAACCGGAGCGCGCCGAATTAATTACGAGATTCTCGGAAATCTTGAGCCTGCGCTTCACCTGCATATATTCCCGCGCTTCGAGAATGAGCCAGCGGAGTTTCGCACCCGACCAGTGTGGTTTTATGACTGGGAAAATGCTCCGCCGTTTGATATTTCGCGCGATGCCTCGATTATGCGAAGTATAAAAACCTATCTGGAAAATGCCGGGCTTGTTATCTGAATACAGGCTGGCATTTTCCGTCGATTTCCGGCTAGTCTGCCGGAAAAATATTGCGTTTTAGCTTGTCGAAGATCATTCAAGTAAGGCAAGGTATCCATTTTCCGTTGGCGGATACTATTTGCCAGCCTTGCGTTTTTTCTTCTCCACGCTGAGCCAGTCCATACTTAATCCGCTTATCACATTGAATCGTGCAATACGAAAAATCAAGCCGAGTAATTTGGGGCGTGGGCGTACATTCGGTTCTTCAAGTCGCGGTATGAACCAGAGAGCGACACCGCAACGCAGCAGGGAAGAAACCAGGAATACAAAAAAGAGCGGGTCATCAAGGATATTCCCGAGCGAAGTTTTTTCCAGTATAAATTCCGCATTTGAGGATATGAGGCCGCCGCCAATTGCGCCGAAAAAAATCAGCGTTGCGCTTAGCGCGGCTTGCAGCGCTGCATAGGTTGCAAAGCCGGAACGAAAGGGACGAATATCATACAAATAGTTTGCGGTACTGAGCGTGAAACCACTCCAGGCGAAGCCGGAGAACATCTGGACCAGAATAATATAAAAAAGCTCGCCGGAAAAAAGCCAGAGCACTGGCAAAAAAGGAAGGATGCAGCTGGTGATGACTATGACGAGTCGATTGCCAAAGCGATCGCTGAAGCGGCCCCAGAAACCCAGCATCAGGAATTGGGTTAGCACCGAAGCGACACTGCAGATTACGAATTCCAGGTAACTGAATTGCAGGTGTTCCAGCATATATAC
>JBATGO010000243.1:0-7266 GCA_049665845.1 Pseudomonadales bacterium
TACAACCGTTAACTGAATGTGACGAGTGGTTCGCGAAAAATCTGTGCGACTTACAGGTTTGAGTATTGCCTAATTCGGCTGTGACACAAGTCACATCGACATAAAATGTGACTTACGGCTCAGCTGGGGCAAATAACACAGAAAGCTGCGGGCGGGGGTGTGCCTGCTAAAACGGCAGGGCTGGCGTAAAATGCGGCGTTTAATTGCACAGAAGGGGTGTTTGCAGATGCAGGCGACAATCAAGTGGACAGGCGGGGCGAGTTTTACCGCGCAATCGGGGTCGGGCCACAGTGTCATGATGGACGGGCCGCCGGACCACGGTGGAGAAAACAAGGGCCCGCGACCAATGGAAATGCTGTTGATGGGCATGGGTGGCTGTGCGTCCTTTGATGTCATGTCGATACTGCAAAAAGGGCGTCAGCAGGTTTCCGCCTGCCGTTGCGAGCTGGAAGCCGAGCGGGCCGATACCGTCCCTGCGGTTTTCACGAAAATTCGCATGCGTTTTTTGGTAAGCGGCAACGATTTGAAAGAAGCACAGGTGCGTCGCGCTGTGAGCCTGTCTGCCGAAAAGTATTGTTCCGCATCCATCATGCTCGAACGCGCCGGCGTAGAGATCTCACATGAATACGAAATCGTACAGACCGGTTGAGATACGCAAACTTTTTAACAGCGGGTGGGAACTATGAGCAGGCAGGTTGATCGTGAAAACAAGCGGCGTCGCCCGGCAGCAACTGCGGGGCTGCGGCACGTGGCGTTGTTTGTGCCGGACCTGTCCGCAGCGCTGGACTTCTATGTGCGTCTGCTCGGCATGCAAATTGAGTGGCAGCCCGACGACGACAATGTTTACCTGACTTCGGGTAATGACAATCTCGCGCTGCACCAGCGCCGAAATTGGGATCCATCCGACGCGAGCGCGGAACAGCGACTCGATCACGTTGGCTTTATCCTCAATGCGCCCGAGCAGGTTGATGCCTGGCACGACTTTCTCGAAGCGGAAGGCGTGGACATCAAAGCGCCGCCGCGCACGCATCGCGACGGCGCACGCAGTTTTTACTGCAATGATCCGTCAGGTGTGTTGGTGCAACTCATCTACCATCCGCCGCTTGCTTTAAGCACTTCGTCTCGCAAATAGCGAGTGATTGGGCTGAGTGAATTTGAATTTCGCGCGGTGCGAGGTAGTGGGAGGGGGCCAGCCTTTGCTGACCGGACGGCGGCATGGACGCCGCCGTCGAGCGTACACGGATGTATTCACAGCGTGTCAGCGAAGGCTGGTCGCCTCCCACTGCCGGGTGGCGAGAGAATCAAGCTTACTGCGTTTATCGAGAGGAGTGTTGAAGGTAGAGCTTCCCGACCCTCCTGCCCAACTAAATATAATAAGTCGTCCCTGTCATCACCTTCGACATCACCTTCATGACCCGCTCTGCCAGCGGATGAAACTCCATCCCGCCAAACGCAATGGCCTTCTCTCCATGTGCGGCTTCATCCGCGAGCATCTGCTGCAATATCGCGCGGGATTTTGCATCGCCCTGCGGCAATTGCGCCAGGTGCTCGCGCAGGTGTTCGCAAACCTGTCGCTCGGTGGCGGCAATAAATCCCAGGCTCAGGCGATCGCCGAGAGCACCTGCCAGTGTGCCTATGCCAAACGACATTGCATAGAACGCAGGGTTTAACATGCTCGGCCTGGCGTCGAGCTGTTGCAGCCGTTCTTCGCACCAGGCCAGATGGTCTTCTTCCTCGCGCGCAGATTCCAGCATCGCCTCGCGCGTTACCACATCGCGTGCGGTCAGGGACTGCCCCTTGTAGAGCGCCTGGGCACAGACTTCACCGGTATGGTTAATGCGCATCAGGCCGGCGGTGTTGCGCCGCTCGCGTATCGTATCGATGTTGTCGGCCGGCGGTTCTGCAGCTTTTTGTTCTGCCGCCGGAGACTCGCGAGTGGTTTGTTTCGCGCCGGGGTTCAAGCTGCGCAGCGTGCGGTCGAAGCTTACAATCAATTTGTCCAGCGGCGAAAGCGAACGCCTGTTGCCGTGCTTCGCTGGTGAGTTTATGAGTGACATATGAGCTTTACGTTAACCGCGGCGTGTCAGATTGCAATAGTGTGGCTAGCTGGTCGGCGTTAAAAAGCGCGCGTCATTGTAGTCTGCAAGGTCGATTTCGAAGCTGCCATCAGGGTGCAGGGCCCTGATCATATACGGTCGGCCGTTGTCAGCGCGCTTTGCACTGCGCAGGTCGAGGTAGCGGTTTTCGCAAAACGACTTGTTGGTATCGCGGACTACCAGCACAACTGGTTGCAGATTATTTTCACTTTCGGATGGCAAAACGATGCCTACTTCGCCGGTATTGAGTTCCGCGATACTACCGATTGGATAGACGCCGATGCAATCGATAAATTTGTTAAGCAAACGTGCATCGTGGTGTTCGTTTTTGCTTCTCAAAAGCAGTTTCAGGGCTTCAGCAGCAGGTTTGGCGATGCTGTACACACGGCCGCTGGTCATGGCATCGTAAGCGTCGGCAATCGCCACAATCTTTACCAGGTAGGGGATCTCTTCCGCTTTCAGTCCGCGCGGGTAGCCACTGCCATCGACTTTTTCATGGTGAGAAAGCGCAATATCCGTTACTGCGGCCGGCAGGTTTTTCTGCCCCAGCAACAGCTTCTTGCCGTGCACAGTATGCATTTTCATTACTGCAAACTGGTCGGCATCGAGGCTGCCTTCCTTGTTCAGGATCTCGTCAGGAATTTTGACCTTGCCCACGTCGTGCAACATGGCGCACAGGCCCAACTCGTTGAGGTCGGCCACAGAGAGACCCTCAGCGCGCCCCAGCGTGATGCTGAGTAGCGCGACATTGAGGCTGTGCTCTGCTGTGTATTCATCCTTGTTCTTGATCATCGTCAGCCACAGCATCGAATCCGGGTTGGCGATGATGTTATCAACGCAGGCGGAAACGGCTTCGCGCATGGCTTCAGGCTCAAACAGTTTGCCGTTGCGGAAATCGGCGAACATGCTGGTTACGACCGACTTGGCCTTGCGGTGAACTTTCTGTGCGTCGCGCAGGTTTTCACTGAAGCTCTTACTGTTGTTATAGCTTGTAGTTTTTTCCGGCTTGTTGGCCCGGCGCTGCGAGTTGGTGAGGCTATCGCGGGTGATGTCGATATAAACGTGCTTGCAGAGCTCGCGTAACTGCTCGAGCTGGCGCTGCTCGCGTACTACGAAACCGTGTACCAGAAATGGCGAGTCGATCCATGGGCAGTCGAGTTCGCGCACGAACATGCCGAGCACCAGGTCGCCCACCGGGATGCGGATTTTTTCGACCCCGGCTGTCGCCGAAGCGGTGATTTTATGCAGCATATCGAAGATAGTCTGCCAGAGCTTGCATGCTTATGAAAGCGGCCCGGCCCGGGCAATCGACTCACTGACGTCATACTGGCGAAAGTTTTTGGCGAACTGGGCTGCCAGTTTGCGCGCCTGCTCATCGTAGGCCTGGGGGTCTGCCCAGGTATTGCGTGGATTCAGCAGTTGCGGGTCGACACCGGGTACGTGTTTGGGGATATCCAGGTTCAGTGTTTCGAGGTGCTCGGTTTCCGCGCCCAGCAGTTCGCCCGCTTGCACCGCCGAGATAATCGCGCGCGTAACGGGTATGCTGAAGCGCTTGCCGGCGCCGCCGGGCCCACCGGAACCGCCGGTCCAGCCCGTATTCACCAGGTAAACCTGGCTTTCGAATTCGGCAACGCGCTTGATCAACAGTTCTGCATAATCTCCCGCAGGCCGTGGCATGAAAGGCGCGCCAAAGCAGGTAGAGAAGGCCGGCTGTATGCCTGCGTCGCCGCCCAGTTCGGTAGAGCCGACCCTGGCTGTGTAGCCGCTGAGAAAATGATAGGCGGCCGCTTCCTTGCTGAGCACCGATACCGGTGGCAACACACCCGAAACATCGCAGGTCAGGAAAATCACTACCTTGGGCTCGCCAGCCCGGTTTTCGATAACGCGTTTTTCGACGTGCTCAAGCGGATAGCAGCAACGACCGTTCTCGGTTAGCGACGTATCGTTATAGTCCGGTGTGCCGTTCGCATCCAGAACAACATTTTCCAGGATTGCACCGCGACGGATAGCATCCCAGATCACCGGTTCATGTTCGCGGCTCAGGTCCATGGTTTTCGCGTAGCAGCCGCCTTCGAGGTTGAAGACGGTACCCTTGCCCCAGCCATGTTCGTCGTCGCCGATCAAAAAGCGCTCCGGGTCAGCCGACAGCGTGGTCTTGCCAGTGCCGCTGAGGCCAAAGAACAGCGCTGTATCGCCACTTTCGCCGACGTTAGCCGAGCAGTGCATCGGCAGTACATCTTTCTCCGGTAACAGGAAGTTTTGCACCGAAAACATTGCTTTCTTCATTTCGCCCGCATAAAGCATGCCTGCGAGCAGCACTTTGCGTTTGGCGAAATTGATGATGACGGCGCCATCGCTGTTGGTGCCGTCGCGCTCCGGGTCGCACTCGAAACCCGGCATATTCAGGATGGTCCAGGCTTCCTTGTTGCGCGAGTTGTAGTCATTTTCGTCAATGCGCACGAACATATTCCTGGCAAACAGGCTTAGCCAGGCGGTTTCACAGCAGGTCAGTACGGGCAGGTAGTGTTCGCTGTCGGCGCCGACATGCAGCCTGGAGCGGAACTGGTCGCGGCGTGCTGCGTAATCGGCCACGCGATCCCACAGCGCATCAAACTTTTCAGCAACGAAGGGTCGGTTGACCGTGCCCCAGTCGATGGCATCTTCGGTCGAGGGTTCGCGTACGATAAACCTGTCGGCAGGCGAGCGCCCGGTGCGGCTGCCGGTGGTAACCAGCAGCGCGCCGTTGTCGGCAAGTTCCCCTTCGCCGCGCGCAAGCGACTGCTCAATCAGTTCTTCAGATTTAAGATTGTCATAGACGGTGGGCTGGCCACTCGAATCATTCATTGCGGGGTTCTCTCGCCTTGATTACTGCGCACTTCGTCGCGGTCGTCTGGCCGCTTGCGGTCGTGGTGTGGTTGACTGGCGACGGGTATTCCCGAACAGCCTGGCTTGTTGTTACTTGGATAAAAGGCCCGCGATTATGCCAGAAATCCGCAGCTGTGCCAGCGTCCGCTTGCTCAGCGTCTCTCAGGCGGCCAGCCTCGCCGCGGGGTAGTCGTGCACTAGCATTTCTGTCCAGCGGCATTTTGCTCAATGCCTGGTTGCCGGTGAGCCGGCATTGAGCTGCTTGATACTGGTCCGATCGAAGCGGTAGCGGGCGCTGCAAAACTCGCAATCCATGATAATTTCCCCATCTGCTTCCAGCATATCGTCCACCTCGCGCGGGTCCAGTTGCAGCAGCGCCGCGCCGGTGCGTTCGGCTGAGCAGGTGCACGCAAACGCCACGGGCTGGCGTTGTTCCAGCCGGCAGGCATGCTGGTGGAAGAGCCGGTGCAGCAACTGTTCGGGTGCCAGGCCGAGCAACTCCTGCTCCCGCAGCGAGTGAGCCAGCACGACCATTTCTTCCCAGTCGGTAGCGGCAACGTCGCAGAGTCCGTTGGCACTGTCGCGATCGGGAATTTTTTGCACCATCAGGCCACCTGCGCGCTGTGGCCCTGCCGCGAGTACCATCGCGGTGGGCAGTTGTTCCGAACGCACAAAGTAGTGCTCGAGACAACCGGCAAGGCGCGCGCAATCCAGCGCAACAATCCCCTGGTAGCGCTCGGTTGCATTGTTTTTACGGGTTTCCAGCGTGATGGCCAGCTGTGCGTCGAGCAGCAGTTCGGCCAGCGATGGGTCTTCTGCCGCAAGGTGGCCAGCGTTTGGATGGTCGTTCTTGCAACGAGCCAAAGCACGCACTCGTTGTGAGGCAGCTGCATCGCCGCTGGTGCTCAGTGCGCAGCTCGATTCTGCCATCAGCAGCGACAGCGGGCCATTGCCCCGCGCCTGCATTGATATGCGCGCTGCATGCTTGAGATTACTGCCCATCAGCACAGTGGCCGCCAGTGCCTCGCCGACCAGCAGCTGTACTGCGCTGGCGTAATCGCGACCGTTTAATGCTTCCACATAGCTGTTGTCAAGCTGGACGATCGCACCGCGCAGCGCAATATCGCTGAAATAGAAGCGCTGTACGCTGTCGCTGATTATCGTGCCGGCAGCTTCACTCATTGTCTTTATGCGCGCTCGTGCCGATGTGTTTGAAACGGTGAATTTGCCTTCTCTGTTTTTTGTTCGGGCGCTGGTCAAAACGCGGCTCGGCTTCGCGCAGCGCACGCCGTTGGGCGATACGCGCCTCGCGCGCTGCAATGCTCGAATCCAGTTCAGCGTAAAGTCTTGCTGCCTCGGCGGCAGCGCGACGCTGGCCTGCGACCGCGACCACGCGTACGACCTTGTCGTCGTAGCCGCAGCGCACGCGAATCTCGGCGCCGACCTCGACGGTCTTGCTGCTCTTTACACGCTGCCCGTTGTACTGAACCTTTCCGCCTTCCACCGCCTGCTTGGCCAGGCTGCGGGTTTTGAAAAAGCGTGCAGCCCACAGCCACTTGTCGATGCGCACCGGATCCCGCTTCTCTGCGTGGCATTGTTCAGCAGGGCTATTGCCGCGCCTGCTGTCGGCCTGTTTCCCGGTGCCCATGCGGTTCAAGGTACCAGTTCAAACAGCGACTGCACGGGCAATAGTTCGGCACTGCCCGCGGCCAGCTGCGTAACCGACTCACGTGGTGGCAGGCAGGAATCAGGTTGCAGCGGCAGCACGCAGGTGCGCAGTGCATACTGGCTGGCAGAAAGCAGCACCGCCATGTTGTCGTCGATCAAAACGGTTTTCGCAGGGTTGAACGCGTGTGTTTCGGCCAGCAGCGCCCAGAACGCGGGGTCTTCCTTGGGCAGGCCAAAGTCGTGCGAGGCGTAGTGGGCGTCGACCTGGCTGCAGATGCCGATAGCGGCGTCTTTTAATGCAAGGGTTTTGCGGTGGGCATTGGTGACCAGCACTTTTTCGATCCGTCGCTCGCCCAGGAATTCGAGCAGTGCCAGCGCGCCGGGCAGGTAGCGAATGCGGTGTTCGGTTTCCGATTTCAGCGGCAGGATGTCGAGTTCGAGTTCGCGGCTCCAGTGGTCAATACAGTAGAACGCGAGGTCGCCCTGTCGAGCCAGGAATTTTTCGGTCAGCAGGCGGCGCGCATCATCGGGCAACAGCGCATGCAGCCTGGCGTAGTGATCGGGCAGGTGTTGTTGCCAGAAATGGTTGTCGTAGTGCAGGTCGAGCAGGGTGCCGTCCATATCGAGCAGCACGGTC